>NZ_JBVVNO010000039.1:0-2559 GCF_056850255.1 Methylomonas sp. Uni0011 | reverse complement strand
CGACCCTTTGCGGTCTGTCACCTAATGTGATTCTATGACAGAGATTGATTCGTTACCAGTCATATACCTTGGTCTTCGATAATATGGTGGATTGGGCGCAATGAAACGGTAAACCTAATTGCTATGTTGCTATGGATTGATAAGAGCTGATTTAGCTAGCACTTTGCAGAGGCAAGCTAGTGCTTAATTGCGTAAATCAACGATCACTATTTTTCGCTCGCCAGGCAGCAGGTGGAGTACCGATTTCCCGTTTGAAAGCCTTATTGAAAGCTACTTCGGATTCGTAGCCGACTTTGACGGCGATTTGAGCAATCCCCAAAGCAGACGATTGTTGCAGCAGCTCTTTTGCTAGATTCATCCGGATGAGTTTGAGATAAGCCATGGGGGCAATGCTCAGTTTTTGCTTAAACTGCTGAGTAAATACCGAGCGGGACATGCCGCTTTGTGCTGCCAACGCGGCTATCGTCCAGGGCTTGCCAATCTGCTGATGCATGCACCGCAACGCCTTGCCCAATCGCTCATCACTTAACAAACCTGCCCATCCGGTTTGACGGTCGCTAGACCCCGACAAATAGGCGCGCAATGTTTGCACGAAAAAAATGTCGGCCAGCGAATTCAGCATGGCCTTAGTGCCAAGAGTTTGCGAGCGGATTTCCTGTTCCATCAATGACAATGTGGCCTGTAGGGCAATCAACTCCGAGTCGGTGACCTGAAAACAAATCAACGGAGGCAGTAAATCGAGTGCTAAAGGATAACGCTCAAGCGCAAAAACGAATTGTCCACCCAGCACGATGGTTTGGTCGCCATCCTGACCACAGCGCAACACTCTACCTTGCAAATTCACCAGCAAATCCTCGAATTTGTCGGTCGTGCCGTCTGCCGATGAACGAACCCGGAACGCATTGCCACGCGGCAATAAATAACAGAACCCCCGTTCAAGTTTTACCGGCAAGGAACCATCCTTAAGGTCTATGTAGCAGCAACCCTGGATCACAATGCCAAACTTGGTATGCGGGTAGGCTTTTAAATCAATCCCCCAGGGCGAATGCCCCTCTACTCGGGTATAAACGGCTTTTTCTATCTGTAGCTTAGGCAGCAGGACTTCCAGCGCATCCATCAATACGGCCAATCGGACAAAACTTCAGGATTTTCAGGCATGGTTTGACAAACTCCCCCGTCTTAAACTTCGCACACCCTACAGCGAGGGGATTTAGTGAGGTTAGGAATTTAGCATGAAACTTGAATTGAAAAATAAAAGAGTACTGGTAACGGGGGGAACGCGTGGTATAGGACTGGCGATTGTGCAGGCAATGGTTGCCGAAGGGGCAACAGTTTGTCTGTGCGCCCGCAATCCGCAACGCCTTAAGCAGGTAGCTACGGATTTTCAGCAGCAAGGCTATCCGGTAGACGCAAGCTGCTTGGATGTATCGGATTCCAAAGCACTCAAACAATGGATCGCCGACTCAGCCGAAACCATGGGCGGCATTGATATCATCATTGCCAATCCCAGCGCGTTTGCCATCGGCTTCAGCGAACAGGACTGGCAAATGGGCTATTCAACAGATCTCATGAGCACAGTTCACTTAATACAGGAAGCTCAACCCTATTTACAGCAATCGGCACTCCAATCAGGCGATGCGGCAATAGTGATCCTTTCTTCCGTGGCAACCGTTGAAGCCGACCAAGAAAGCGCTTATGGCGCTTATAAAGCGGCTTTGATTCATGTAGCCAAAGGTGCGGCTCGAAGACTGGCCAATCAGAAAATTCGCGTCAATGTGATCTCCCCTGGAACGATTTACGTCGAAGACGGTTTTTGGGGCAATGCCAGACAGCAGATGCCGGAATTGTTCCAAAGCTATTTGAACAAGAATCCATTCGGAAGAATGGGAACACCTGGGGAAGTGGCCAATGTTGCCATTTTTCTGTGTTCTGCCGCTGCTTCCTTTGTAACCGGCGCCAATATTCATGTGGATGGCGCCTTGTCGAGCCGGGTTAACTATTGATTGTTCGTGTTTGACCGTTTCGCAACGCCGTCACACGGCGTTGCGTAAATCGAGCAATGCTACCCCATCAGTCAAGCTCGACTCGCTAAATCGCGCACATTATAAAAAACGTTAATCATCGGAAGTTTTATGCTGGGTCATTGCCTTTGCGGACAAGTCGAATTTGAAATTGTTGGCGAGAGTTTCAAGCTCTACCAATGCCACTGCTCTCTTTGCCGGAGGCAAGGCGGCTCGCTATCCAATGCTGCCACAATTGTTCCGAACGAAAAATTTCGGTGGTTGGCCGGTGCTGAGTTCATATCCTCGTGGATGAAAGAATCAGGGTTCCGCTCTGATTTTTGTTCCATCTGCGGCTCTCCCGTTCCGAATCCGCTAAGAAACCTACCTTACATCTGGGTGCCTACCGGTTTGCTTGAAGACAACGGCGACCTGCAAATCGTTGCCCAACTATGTGTTGCGTACAAAGCCTCATGGGATCCCACCATTCTTCAGGGAGTATGCTATGACGAGTTACCAAACCTCTCTGAGTTCATCTCACTTCTACAGGCAGCCAAGG
>NZ_JBVVNO010000038.1:0-3161 GCF_056850255.1 Methylomonas sp. Uni0011 | reverse complement strand
GGCGGCATCTTGCTTAAATTCCAGACTGTATTTGGGCCGTTTGTGTTTTTGCTCGTTTGTCATGGTCACCTCTGCTGACAGTATAAAGTCTGCCTTTTGAAGTGTCCGGGTTCATTAAACCATTTCATAGCTTCACGTTATGCGTCAAAATAGCTTCGATGAAACAATCAACACTTGAACTGAAACGGAATAGACGTAAAGTTGTAGCCGGGCAAACGGGGCGGGATTACTTTGACTTCATCGTGGATGGAAAGTCTCTTATTGAAATACTAGAGCCGAGTGATTTAATTGGGTGCTTGGGCTGGGGGTGCCCGGAAATAGAAAAGCACACTATTGCGCAACTATTGGCGAAAGAATTGCCTGAGCCTGAAAGCGGACGGGTACCTATTTATATTTGTCCCGAGTGTGGTGATCTCGGGTGTGGCGCTGTAACCGCGAGAATATGTGAAGAATCGGAAAGTTATATATGGTCAGATTTCGCATTCGAGAACAATTACGAAGGTACTGTCGAGCTATATAGCGAAATCGGCCCATTTGCTTTCGACAAGGCCGCATATAGCAAAGTCTTGAAAAAGAGGGAAACTGAAATTGTCGCATAACATGTCGCTCAACCTCGCTCCCTTAGGTCGCTTGACGCTGCGCGATAAAGTCGCGCAGCGCCGGTTAGCTCTACGTTAGGCGACACGGCCATGCTCCGCTTCTCATCAGGTGACAACTTCCTCGAGATGGAGGTCCCGCTCGTTGAAGATGTCTCTGTTCACAGCGTAAACGGGGCGGTCGTGGTCTTGCGAGTTCGATCGAACGGGTACTCCGGCATGAACGATCTGTGGGTACATGCCCCGGACCTCAAGGCATTTGCCTCTGCCCTCGTCCAACTCGAGCGTTCACTTCGCGGCGAAGCACGCCTTGCGTCTATGTCGCCCAATGAGCTTGAGTTGCGTGTGTATGCCGCTTCCTCCACGGGACACCTCGCGGTCCACGGAACTATCGGCCAGCTTGTTAAGGGGGAGAACCAATCGTGCTGGCACTCAGTGACATTTGGCTTCGAGTTCGAGCTTGGGCAACTGAGTAACGCAATCAGTGAACCGTGGGTTCGGCAGAATGTCGCCTAACCGGTCATTGCAGCCGACCGCCTCCGGCGGCGGCTGAATTCCAACGTTATGCCCAATAGTCGGAACTGAAATGGAACAAAAAGTAGAAGAGTTATCGTCAGAGGACATCGCTCGGGTTGAGGCTCAAAGAAAATGGGTTCGGGAGCACTATCCACCCGAATCCGAAGAAAAATACCAAACCCTTGATGGGAAACTCGTGCTTCTGAACGCCATACTCAAGAACAAATGGATCGAGCCTAACGAAACCGCGAAATTTCAATGCTTGGGAATCACATTCGGCGACGCACTAGCACAAAAATTAGGCTTAAAATGGGTCGCTGTTGAAGACGAGTATGGTCGTGATCCAGCGCTTATAGCGGAAGGGACATCAATAATTACATTTCCACTTACTTCCATTTCAAAAAGAATCGAGAAAGGTGAAGAAGTTGATGTTTTTAATTTGTTTGAAAATGCTTGTGCAAAAATCAATGAACTCAAACAACAACTGGCATAACACGTCGCTCAAAGGGACGCTCCGCTTCGCTGCGCGCCCCTTAGCTAGGCGTTAGGCAGAAAATATGAGCTACATCGCTTCGTTTTACCTCGTGAAAGCTTCTCAAGCAGAAGAACTTGTCTCTTTGGCAGAGTTGATTCCAGCCCAGAAAAAATTTCTGGGGATATTTCCTAAAAAGGTGGTGGATACAAAAACGAAGTTCTGGGACTTCCTAGCTAACCACGTATCGGAGTTGAATGAATACGAATACTCTGGGTTTGCTTTTGTCGAGTTATTTGCGCTGCTCCCTGATGTTACCGCTATTAGTAAATCGTCTTTAGGCATTCGTATTGCCAAGGCGATGGACAGCACCTATTTATCGTTCACGGAACACGAAGCGCAGGAGGCTTTGTCGGCGCTGGGTTCTGAACCTCCCAGCGATGCTAAGATTCGAGCCTATTTCGAAGAAGATGACCGGGGCTATGACGCATCGGATTGGGTCATTCCCGTTCAGGAAGCGTGGAGCACTTTGAAGGAGTGGTTGCACCAAGTGCATGATAACGAAATTGGCTTGTTGTCAGTTGGCTAGTGTGCGCCACGGATGCCTAACCCGGCGCTCAAAGGTAAGCGATCTTCGAACGACGTACTTGAATTGAATTGGATAATGTCCTAGCAATTAGAAAGTGATTAAGCCGTTTGATCGGCGAGATTCCAAGGCAACAGTGCTTCGAAGTCCTCAGCGGTTTTCGCCGTGGGGAGCTCTCGGAACAGATCGACCAGATAGGTGTAAGGATCGATACGATTAGCCTTGCAGGTTTCGATCAGCGAATAGAGATTGGCGCTGGCTCGTGCGCCGGCTACCGTGTCGCAAAACAGCCAGTTGCGGCGGCCCACCACGAAAGGGCGTATGGCGTTTTCGCAGAGGTTGTTATCAATAGGCCACGCACCGTTCTCGACAAGACCGTAAGGCGCAATAACCAACGGGCATTGCGCCGAATGACGGAGGTCGACATACGGCGCAATGCGGCTATCGCCTATTGCGTATATGGACTCCTCCCGTTTTGCAAGCAGATCACTTCTGTTGGTAAAAGGTACGACTGCACACGTATATCCGGCCTTTGCTTGAGCTTCATAGGCTCTGGCCATAATGGGCTATTCGCGCGCGGGTGCCTTATCGCCCTAACGTGCTTTTGGGCACAGCGGAATAATCAGGTTTCACCAGCGCCGGTTCGTCCGGTTGCCATCAGGGTGATGCTTCGCAATCGAGTGGATTGCTCTTTTATCTCAATCGGTTTGGGCGTGACAGTTTTCTGTCAGGCACAAGCCGATTCCCCAGCCGGCCGGTCTCGGTCCGGTTGGTAGTCGATGTTCTTGCTCAATAACGCCCAGGCAATTCGGGCGTTTTTATTGGCTAAGGCCTCGGCGGCGATGTTTTTGTTGCGTCGCTCGTTGAGGGTTTGCAGCCAGCGGCTGCGCGGATCATCTTTTTGTCCGGCGACTTTCAGGACGGCCCGCGCTCCGTGGATCAACAAGGTCCTCAAATAGGCATCGCCTCGCTTACTGATGCCCAACAGCCG
>NZ_JBVVNO010000037.1:0-4412 GCF_056850255.1 Methylomonas sp. Uni0011 | reverse complement strand
GCGGCATCTTGCTTAAATTCCAGACTGTATTTGGGCCGTTTGTGTTTTTGCTCGTTTGTCATGGTCACCTCTGCTGACAGTATAAAGTCTGCCTTTTGAAGTGTCCGGGTTCATTAAACCATTTCAACTGCGTGAGTAAGAGTTTTCAGGGCTATTGGGTATTTCGAAAAGGTTTGATCGAAATTCGTATCGTTTTTACATCGGCTGATTTGTACAGGGTTATAACCCGCGATTAACGCGGCCGCATCTTCAATGCTTAAATCCTCTGCAAGATTCCAAAGAGGATCAATTGCCTCAAGTTGATAGTAGCTCTCGACGTTCATTGATGTAATTATCCGCCGGGGGTTTTAGGTGCGCCGCCTTTATCCTGCCAGTTGGCTACCTTGGCGCATTCTTCAATGCCTGTTTCGTTTGGCTTGCCATCTTCATCCGATAATCTATAAAGCGATGCATTCTCACGAAGCCATTTCATCAACGATTGTTTAACTGATTTGCCGCTGTTCTCTGCTGTATTACCAACCTCCAACCATGCATTAACCGCTGCGGCTAACTTTGGAGCATATCTTGGGTGGGCTGGATCAAGATAATCCGGTCTGTCCGAAGCAAGGGGAAAGAAAAATCCACTGTGTATACCTCGACTCTTCAACCAGTTCCGCAACGAATCGACGTCCACTGTCGATAGCGAAACATTAATTGTTCCCGGCACTGAGCCAACAATATTTCCGTTTATATCTAAGTCAAACTCTGGAATATGATTCCCTACTATTGCACTTTTAATCAGTGCGCGAGAAATAGCGGATTTTGCAGCCTCATAACCATTGGGCCGTTTTGGAACATCCCAATTTTCAACATAAACATTGTCAGTGGCTGGGTCTTCTCCTACTACCAATAATGCAGCTTGGACAATCGACAGTTCATCGCACAATCGCCAATAATCCATGCTTTCCAGCCTTAATTGGTCATTTAAGCGGTAATATGCTTCTGGTTCCATGTGCTCACCGTCGCGTAAACCGACGTAATCAAAATCATTCATTGATATTCCCTATATTCGGCAGATACTAATAGCGACAATCTGCACTAATGCACAACCGATTTAATACTGCCCCATATTCTCAACCCGAAACACCTGATCCTGCTCGGCTTTGCGGGCGGATTCGATGTAACGCATGATCCAGAAGCGACCGTCGTCATGCAGGGTCAACATTAGCGGCTTGCCGTATTGTTTATGTTCGGCGTTAATCTTTTCCAGAGTATCGTCGGAATTGACGATATGGCCGCCCTTGATTTCTACCAGCAATAAACCATCGTATTGATGGCGACCGTTCACGCCGACGATAAAATCCGGAAAATACCGCTCGCCGCCAGGCATAACGATACCCACCGACCAGGGCTTGCGCGGTTCGTTGCGATGCCACCAGGCCACCGTGTTACTGGTGTCGGCATCCAGCATCCGGGCAAATCGCCGTTCGGTATCGTTAAGGTCTTGCGGCATCACGCCATAGACATTCAACCGGGACCGCTCGACACAATCCGGTGCATCGACAAAGCCAGGCAAAAATGCGGCATCGGCCAGTTGTTTGAAATTCGCGGAACATACTCGCGCAGCATCCCGCACCAAATTCGGAAAAGTCGCCAAAATCAGATTCAGCGCCCGCGCCAAATCCAGTTCGCTTAATTCCATGCCCTGATGCTCGTTATACTCAATCCGCAAACGCGTCAACAACAGCGCATTCAACTCGCCCGGATGATAATAATCGGCATCGCATAACACTCGTTGTGCGCGTCTGGAAATCTCGGCATTGGAGAGTTTTGCCAACACGCTATCCACGCTTTCATCCTGACTGCCGAAAATATCGTCCACGGTTTTGCGGGTGATTTTCAGGCTCTTGCGCAAACCGGCACCCAAAATCGCCGCATCCAGCCTGACCCGCTTGGCGATGCACTGCTCCAGTTCCTCGGTGCCCAGTGGCAATTGTTCGGTTTTAAAGCGATTCGGCAAACCTTCCCGCAAGGCGAATCGGCTATTACCCAGCATGGGCTTGGACTGAACAGTGTTTACACCCGGTTCTTTAACTTGCGTTTTCTGCGGCTCAAACCATTCCTCAAAAAGCGGCGCGGTCGAACCGCCCAAATAAGTAATATGAGACTGGCGTCCTTCAACACTATCCGGCGCAGGCTGCCATGATGGCGCGGCATAAGGTTGCGGCAACAATGAAGTTTGCCCACTGGGCGCAACTTGAACTTCAGTTTGCCCGCCCATTTTCACCACCAGCGTATGTGGCGTGATTTGCGCCAATTGTGTGGTGATAGCATTAATTTTGGCACCCGCACCCAGTAAGCCTCCCTGACTGTCGGCATCAGCCAGAAACACATAACCAAAACGCAACACGTCCGGCAAGGTTTTGCTGATCGCCAGCGCCTGCAATTTGGGATGCACCCGCAAAATCCGACCGACCACTTGAATGCCGAAATCCGTGCTTTTGGTGCCGCGTAGAGAGACCAGGGTAAACGCGCGCGGCGCATCAAAACCCAAAGCCACCGCCACTTTAAAGATTAACACTTCCTTGCTTTCATCCCGCGCCACCGCCAGCAAATTGTCGTTGGGATCTTCAGAGGTGTACCAGGCAATGGCTTCTTCCGGTACGCCCAGATTTAACAAATGCTGTTTGGCCTGCTCGATGGCGGTTTCCCCGCCCTTGCCGGTATTGCCGACCTGCACCAGCATCAATGGCGTCAAGCGAATGCCAGTTTCCGCCAATTGCGCCTTGATGGCCTGATGACAGCGCCAGCCGTCTTCCAGCGCCGTCGCCGACAAATCCACCAATTCCTGCTGATCTTCCGGCACCAGATAGGCAATCGATTTGATAGCTTCCTTGATTAACCCGGCCTCAACGGCGTCATGTCTCGACACTTGTATCCGATGCACCACTGCCAACCCGGCGGCTTGTTTGAATTTCCCGACATCGGCATCGTCTGGCGTGGCGGTAATCAGCAAAGTGAAATCCGGGCGCATGACGTTGCGGTAAAAATTCACCGTTTCGCTGGCCTTGGTAAAACCGTGGTGGGCTTCGTCCACTACCACGCCAATCCTGAAACCGGCATCGCGCAATTCCGGGATAAATTCATCCAGCGACAGCGATAAATCGCCGCTGCTGCGCAACTTGCGGGTTTCGGCATTGCGGGCGGTGACCGACGCCCAGGTGGTGACAAACACGTCGCCACTATTGGCGGAATAGGTTTTGCGCTCGCAGCTCAAATCACGGATAGTCAGGCCATTGAAATCCCGCTTCAACGCGCTTTTGGCCTGTTCCACCAGATTAGCGAACGGCGTAAACCAAAACCAGATAATCCGGGCATTATCGCGATGGTCGGCACGGGCAAAGCTTTCGGCGATCAAGCCCGCCATCAGGGTTTTACCGGCGCCGGTCGGCGCTTCCAGTAACACGCAACCGTTATACGCGCTGATAGCTTGCTGATCTTCTGGGCTGGTCACCTGTTGCAATTGCTGCTCGGCGTAACGAAAAATCTCCAGGGCGTTTTTGACCGCATCGTCCTGATAGCATTTGGGCGCCACACTCATCCCTTACTCCCATTGCCGAAGCGATCCACCAAAAATTGTGGGATCGGCAAAAAGCTCCAGCGCTCATCTTCAAAATGTTGCCGCAACAAACCCGGTTGCCAGGCATAGACGGTCAACGTCACATCGGTGGTCATCAGATCGGCCAAGGCCTGTAATGCCTCGGCGTTGATTTTGGGCAGATAACAGATGCGGCTGGTTGTCAGTTCGGCTTGCTGTATCGGTGCGCCGGGATCATACGGCGCCAGGTATTCGGAATCAATCAACTGCAAGGCCGTCCAGATGGCATCATGTTGGACACTGCTGAACAGGGTTTCGGTGGGCATTCTATGGGTGCGTAGATAGGCAAAATCGCCGCCCAAGCCAGCAACGGCCTCGCCTTTTTTATTGGAGTAACCGTTGATCACCCGTCGCACTCGTTCGGCACAAACGTCACGGCACAGGTTTTTACCGGGTTCGTTTTCGGTCGCTTCGGTGCTTGATACAAGAATGAAGCGCCGATTGCCGCCGTCTTCGGCGTTGAGCTTCATCACGGCATGGGCGGTGGTGCCGCTGCCAGCGAAGAAGTCCAGCACGATGTCATTGGGTTGAGTGGCGATTCGAAGAATACGCTCGATTAGCTGAGTTGGTTTCGGATTATCAAATACCGCTTCACCGAAAATGTCTTTGATCTCATTGCCGCCGTCATCTGTTGTGCCAGACTCCTTATTGAAATGGTTTAATGAACCCGGACACTTCAAAAGGCAGACTTTATACTGTCAGCAGAGGTGACCATGACAAACGAGCAAAAACACAAACGGCCCAAATACAGTCTGGAATTTAAGCAAGATGCCGC
>NZ_JBVVNO010000036.1:0-5593 GCF_056850255.1 Methylomonas sp. Uni0011 | reverse complement strand
GCTCTGGCTCTTTAACAAACTGAATCGAAATAATTTGTGTGGGTATGTGTAGCGATCGATTTCTGTTAGAAATTATCGGTACAGACCACGTCAATTTAAGCTTATAAATTACGTTCTGTAATCGAGTCAAGATTGGTCGCTAATCTTTCTTAGCGACAAACCAAAATTAAACTGAAGAGTTTGATCATGGCTCAGATTGAACGCTGGCGGTATGCTTAACACATGCAAGTCGAACGCTGATAAGGTGCTTGCACCTTTGATGAGTGGCGGACGGGTGAGTAATGCATAGGAATCTGCCTATTAGTGGGGGACAACGTGGGGAAACTCACGCTAATACCGCATACGATCTACGGATGAAAGCAGGGGACCTTCGGGCCTTGCGCTAATAGATGAGCCTATGTCGGATTAGCTAGTTGGTGGGGTAAAGGCCTACCAAGGCGACGATCCGTAGCTGGTCTGAGAGGATGATCAGCCACACTGGGACTGAGACACGGCCCAGACTCCTACGGGAGGCAGCAGTGGGGAATATTGGACAATGGGCGAAAGCCTGATCCAGCAATACCGCGTGTGTGAAGAAGGCCTGAGGGTTGTAAAGCACTTTCAATGGGAAGGAATACCTATCGGTTAATACCCGGTAGACTGACATTACCCATACAAGAAGCACCGGCTAACTCCGTGCCAGCAGCCGCGGTAATACGGAGGGTGCAAGCGTTAATCGGAATTACTGGGCGTAAAGCGTGCGTAGGCGGTTGTTTAAGTCAGATGTGAAAGCCCCGGGCTTAACCTGGGAACTGCATTTGATACTGGATAACTAGAGTTGAGTAGAGGAGAGTGGAATTTCAGGTGTAGCGGTGAAATGCGTAGAGATCTGAAGGAACACCAGTGGCGAAGGCGGCTCTCTGGACTCAAACTGACGCTGAGGTACGAAAGCGTGGGTAGCAAACAGGATTAGATACCCTGGTAGTCCACGCCGTAAACGATGTCAACTAACTGTTGGGTTCTTAAAGAACTTAGTAGTGGAGCTAACGTATTAAGTTGACCGCCTGGGGAGTACGGCCGCAAGGCTAAAACTCAAATGAATTGACGGGGGCCCGCACAAGCGGTGGAGCATGTGGTTTAATTCGATGCAACGCGAAGAACCTTACCTACCCTTGACATCCTCGGAACTTGTCAGAGATGACTTGGTGCCTTCGGGAACCGAGAGACAGGTGCTGCATGGCTGTCGTCAGCTCGTGTTGTGAAATGTTGGGTTAAGTCCCGTAACGAGCGCAACCCTTATCCTTAGTTGCCAGCGAGTAATGTCGGGAACTCTAGGGAGACTGCCGGTGATAAACCGGAGGAAGGTGGGGACGACGTCAAGTCATCATGGCCCTTATGGGTAGGGCTACACACGTGCTACAATGGCCGGTACAGAGGGCAGCGAAACCGTGAGGTCAAGCAAATCCCACAAAGCCGGTCCCAGTCCGGATCGCAGTCTGCAACTCGACTGCGTGAAGTCGGAATCGCTAGTAATCGCGGATCAGAATGCCGCGGTGAATACGTTCCCGGGCCTTGTACACACCGCCCGTCACACCATGGGAGTGGGTTGCAAAAGAAGTAGGTAGTTTAACCTTCGGGAGGGCGCTTACCACTTTGTGATTCATGACTGGGGTGAAGTCGTAACAAGGTAGCCCTAGGGGAACCTGGGGCTGGATCACCTCCTTACAAAGACAGAATCCCGTTACACGTATCCACAACAAATTATTTCGATTGAAAGACGCGCCTGGGTCTGTAGCTCAGTTGGTTAGAGCGCACCCCTGATAAGGGTGAGGTCGGAGGTTCAAATCCTCCCAGACCCACCAACGCGAAAAGCAAGACGAAAGCAACGAGGCAACTGAACACGCAAAAGACATTCGTCGGATTGCTGTTTTGATCTTGACGGTTTCGGCTTTAGTCTTTTGACTGTTTTCGGGGCCATAGCTCAGCTGGGAGAGCGCCTGCCTTGCACGCAGGAGGTCGGGAGTTCGATCCTCCCTGGCTCCACCACTCGCCAGAGGCAAGCCAAGTGCCCGCGTCCAACGTATCCGTGAAGGCGATCAGCTCTATAATGCTTGAATACAGGCTTTATAGAATTGATCATTAGATCAATACGCTCTTTAACAATATGGAAATCTGTAACCAAGTCTTGATCGGAAACGATCAAAACTGAAACGAGTTGCGGTTTATCGGAAGTGACTATCGAAAGATAGGCGCCGAAAGTAAATAGCAAGTCGTTCTCAAGCAACATCAGCGAACATGTCAGCTGACAAATAACTTAAATCGTAAGCCTAACGAAGCCGAAGATGAAAATCGGAAGCGAAGTAAAAGCAGACGTATTCGGGTTATATGGTCAAGTGAATAAGCGCATACGGTGGATGCCTAGGCAGTAAGAGGCGATGAAAGACGTGGTAGCCTGCGAAAAGCTTCGGGGAGGCGGCAAACAGCCTGTGATCCGGAGATGTCTGAATGGGGAAACCCGGCGAGGATAACCTCGTCATCTTTGAGTGAATACATAGCTCACTGAAGCGAACCCGGAGAACTGAAACATCTAAGTACCCGGAGGAAAAGAAATCAACCGAGATTCCCTTAGTAGTGGCGAGCGAACGGGGACCAGCCCTTAAGTGTTGATGACGTTAGTGGAACGGTCTGGAAAGTCCGGCGATACAGGGTGATAGCCCCGTACACGAAAACGTCTTCAGCATGAAATCGAGTAGGTCGGCGCACGTGAAACGTTGACTGAATA
This sequence comes from Methylomonas sp. Uni0011, assembly GCF_056850255.1. Taxonomy (NCBI): domain Bacteria; kingdom Pseudomonadati; phylum Pseudomonadota; class Gammaproteobacteria; order Methylococcales; family Methylococcaceae; genus Methylomonas; species Methylomonas sp. Uni0011. Next base: position 2,832 of record NZ_JBVVNO010000036.1, on the reverse strand, counting down.
TGGGGGGACCATCCTCCAAGGCTAAATACTCCTTACTGACCGATAGTGAACCAGTACCGTGAGGGAAAGGCGAAAAGAACCGCGGAGAGCGGAGTGAAATAGAACCTGAAACCGTATGCGTACAAGCAGTGGGAGCCCCTTCGTGGGGTGACTGCGTACCTTTTGTATAATGGGTCAGCGACTTACATTTTGTGGCAAGCTTAACCGAATAGGGGAGGCGTAGGGAAACCGAGTCTTAATAGGGCGTTTAGTCGCAAGGTGTAGACCCGAAACCGGGCGATCTATCCATGACCAGGTTGAAGGTGTGGTAACACACACTGGAGGACCGAACCCACTCCCGTTGAAAAGGTAGGGGATGAGTTGTGGATCGGAGTGAAAGGCTAATCAAGCTCGGAGATAGCTGGTTCTCCTCGAAAGCTATTTAGGTAGCGCCTCGTGTATAACTGCTGGGGGTAGAGCACTGTTTCGGCTAGGGGGTCATCCCGACTTACCAACCCGATGCAAACTCCGAATACCAGCAAGTTTCAGCACGGGAGACACACGGCGGGTGATAAGGTCCGTCGTGAAAAGGGAAACAGCCCAGACCGTCAGCTAAGGTCCCCAAATCTATGCTCAGTGGGAAACGATGTGGAAAGGCACAGACAGCCAGGAGGTTGGCTTAGAAGCAGCCACCCTTTAAAGAAAGCGTAATAGCTCACTGGTCGAGTCGGTCTGCGCGGAAGATTCACCGGGGCTAAGCATAGTACCGAAGCTACGGATTCACGCTTTGCGTGAGTGGTAGAGGAGCGTTCCGTACGCCTGCGAAGGTCGATTGAGAAGTCGGCTGGAGGTATCGGAAGTGCGAATGCTGACATAAGTAACGATAAAGGGGGTGAAAAACCCCCTCGCCGTAAACCCAAGGTTTCCTGCGCAACGTTAATCGACGCAGGGTTAGTCGGCACCTAAGGCGAGGCAGAAATGCGTAGTCGATGGAAAACAGGTTAATATTCCTGTACCAGTAGTAACTGCGATGGGGTGACGGAGAAGGCTATATCAGCGGTCGGTTGGAAGTGGCCGTTTAAGCAAGTAGGCATGTACCTTAGGCAAATCCGGGGTACTTTATGCTGAGATGTGATGACGAGTGTCTCGAAAGAAACGCGAAGTGATAGATGCCCTGCTTCCAGGAAAAACCTCTAAGCTTCAGGTTACTAGTGGCCGTACCCTAAACCGACACAGGTGGGTGGGATGAAAATTCTAAGGCGCTTGAGAGAACCCAGGTGAAGGAACTAGGCAAAATGATACCGTAACTTCGGGAGAAGGTATGCCGTTGATAAGTGAAGTCCCTCGCGGATGGAGCATAAGGCGGTTGCAAAAAATCGGTGGCTGCGACTGTTTAGCAAAAACATAGCACTCTGCAAACACGAAAGTGGACGTATAGGGTGTGACGCCTGCCCGGTGCTGGAAGGTTAATTGATGGGGTTATCTTCGGAGAAGCTCTTGATCGAAGCCCCAGTAAACGGCGGCCGTAACTATAACGGTCCTAAGGTAGCGAAATTCCTTGTCGGGTAAGTTCCGACCTGCACGAATGGCGTAACGATGGCCACACTGTCTCCACCTGGGACTCAGTGAAATTGAAATCGCTGTGAAGATGCAGTGTACCCGCGGCTAGACGGAAAGACCCCGTGCACCTTTACTATAGCTTGACACTGGACTTTGAACCTACTTGTGTAGGATAGGTGGGAGGCTGTGAAGCAGGAACGCCAGTTCTTGTGGAGCCATCCTTGAAATACCACCCTGGTATGTTTGGAGTTCTAACCTCGATCCATTATCTGGATTAGGGACAGTGTCTGGTGGGTAGTTTGACTGGGGCGGTCTCCTCCCAAAGAGTAACGGAGGAGCACGAAGGTACCCTCAGCCTGGTCGGAAATCAGGCAATGAGTGCAAAGGCATAAGGGTGCTTGACTGCGAGACGGACAAGTCGAGCAGGTACGAAAGTAGGTCTTAGTGATCCGGTGGTTCTGTATGGAAGGGCCATCGCTCAACGGATAAAAGGTACGCCGGGGATAACAGGCTGATACCGCCCAAGAGTTCATATCGACGGCGGTGTTTGGCACCTCGATGTCGGCTCATCACATCCTGGGGCTGAAGCAGGTCCCAAGGGTATGGCTGTTCGCCATTTAAAGTGGTACGCGAGCTGGGTTCAGAACGTCGTGAGACAGTTCGGTCCCTATCTGCCGTGGGCGTTTGAGATTTGAGGGAAGCTGCTTCTAGTACGAGAGGACCGAAGTGGACGAACCTCTGGTGTTCCGGTTGTCATGCCAATGGCATTGCCGGGTAGCCACGTTCGGACAGGATAACCGCTGAAAGCATCTAAGCGGGAAGCCCCTCCCAAGATGAGATCTCACTGGGACTTTAAGTCCCCTGAAGGGCCGTTGGAGACGACGACGTTGATAGGCACGGTGTGGAAGTCCAGTAATGGGCGTAGCTAACGTGTACTAATTGCCCGTGAGGCTTGACCATATAACACCCAATGCGTTTGGGTAGCAGTTGACTGCTGATAACAAACTGAGAACGACAAACTCGCTACAGATTTCCATGAAAACAGGTCAAGGGGCAAAGCCCGCGAAGCCATACGCTTCGAACCTGTGTATGACGGCTGCAACAACAGCCTAACCAGTTTGCTTGGTGAACATAGCAAGCGTGAACCACCCGATCCCATCCCGAACTCGGAAGTGAAACCGCTTAGCGCCGATGATAGTGTGGCAGGTTGCCATGTGAAAGTAGGTCATCGCCAAGCTCTTAAACATAAAGCCCGTCTCAGACGGGCTTTTTTTTGCCTAGACTCTTCTCACA
>NZ_JBVVNO010000035.1:0-8381 GCF_056850255.1 Methylomonas sp. Uni0011 | reverse complement strand
TGCAGGCCACGCATCGGATACGTAGCCAATTGGTTGGCCAGCGCACCGAGAAGGCCAATCAAATTCGTGGCTTGTTGGCGGAATACGGCATCGTCGTCGGACAGCGGCTGGAAACCTTGCGTAAGGCGCTGCCGGGCTTGCTGGAAGATGGCGACAATCACCTAACCGGCCACTTCCGAAGCTTGCTCAACGGTCTAAAAGACGATTTGATCAGCCTGGATGAGCGCGTCAAGGAGCGGCTGTTGGGCATCAGTAAGCGAGGCGATGCCTATTTGAGGACCTTGTTGATCCACGGAGCGCGGGCCGTCCTGAAAGTCGCCGGACAAAAAGATGATCCGCGCAGCCGCTGGCTGCAAACCCTCAGCGAGCGACGCAACAAAAACATCGCCGCCGTGGCCTTAGCCAATAAAAACGCCCGAATTGCCTGGGCGTTATTGAGCAAGAACATCGACTACCAACCGGACCGAGACCGGCCGGCTGGGGAATCGGCTTGTGCCTGACAGTAAACTGTCACGCCCAAACCGATTGAGATAAAAGAGCAATCCACTCGATTGCGAAGCATCACCCTGATGGCAACCGGACGAACCGGCGCTGGTAAAACCTGATTATTCCGCTGTGCCCAAGAGCACGTTAGGACGATAAGGCACCCGCGCGCGAATAGCCCATTATGGCCCGAGCCAATTGCGCTCATTTACAGGCCGGATATACGTGTGCAGTCGTACCATCAACCAACAGGGGAAATGCTTGCAAAACGGGAGGAGTCCATATACGCAATAGCCAACGGGCATTGCGCCGCTGTTTTAGCTAATTCCGGTCGGCACCCGCACCACCTGGCTGGAAGCCACCCCGTTCTACATCACCGCCAGCTACGACGCCCTGAACCGGCCGACCGCCCTGCTGGAGAACGGCACGGTCAGCCTAGCCAGCTACGCCTACGACGACCTGTCGCGGCGCACCACCGTTACCCTGGGTAACGGCACCACCACCGGCTACGGTTACGACACCCAGTCGGCGTTGGCCAGTCTCACCCAAAACCTGGCCGGCACCGCCCAGGACAACACCTGGAGCTACACCCGCAACCAGGTGCAGGACATCAACGCGGCCAGCTGGACCAACGACAGCTACCAATGGACCGGCTACACCAACGGTACTCGCAGCTACACCGCCAACGGCCTGAATGAATACGCCACCGCCGCCGGCAGCACGCTGAGCTACGACGCCAACGGCAACCTCGGCGGCGACGGGGTGTGGACTTACGCCTACAACCTCGACAACCAATTAACCAGCGCCAACAAAACCGGCTCGGCCAACAGCCTGGCCTACGACGGGGCAGGACGCCTGAGTCAAACCACCCTGGCGGGTGTTATCACCAACCTGAGCTATGACGGCAGCGACCTGGTGGCTGAATACAATAGCACCGGCGCCCTGCTGCGGCGTTACGTGCACGGCCCCGGCGTCGACCAACCGCTGGTCTGGTACGAAGGCGCCGCCACCACCAACAAAACTTGGTTGTACAGCGACCACCAAGGCAGCATCGTCGCCACCGCCAACAGCGCCGGCACCAGTACCGCCACCTTAAGCTACGGCCCTTACGGCGAACCCAACGCCACCACCGGCGTGCGCTTCCGCTACACCGGCCAGCAGCTGTTAGGACCGCTGAACCTGTACTACTACAAAGCCCGGATGTACTCGCCGGCGATTGGCAGGTTCCTGCAGACCGATCCGATTGGCTACCAAGACGGCTTGAATCTGTATGCCTATGTGGGGAATAATCCGTTTAACCGCAATGATCCGAGTGGGTTGATTGCGGCCGATGCCAAAATGCTGGCGAGCAATTACATGACGGAAGCCAGGACGACAGCTAACGCCTTCGGCCAAGCCTCCACCAGTAATCCTTATATCGCCATGACCTATACCGTGCCCAGTTTGTTTGTGGGCGGGGGATCGGGGGCGGTAGTAGAAAATGCGGCAATAAAAAGTAGTATTCAAGCAAATAAAATAGCCGGGGATGCCGCTGCTGATTTTTTAAATAGTGTGTATGGCGGTGCTCGAGAAGTTAGTAAAAGTACGTCATTAGGGACTAGGTATTTAGATAACTTAGTGGATGGTGTGGCCATGGAATCAAAAGTTGGTCGAACTTCTTTGTCTAGCAGGATTGAATTACAAATTAGCAAGGATGTAGAATTATTAAATAATCCTGTTAGTGGGGTGAATTCTGTCGAATGGCACTTTTTCCAAGGTAAGACAGGGATTGGTCCTACGGCTCCTCTACTACAGAGACTTGAAAGTTGTGGAATTACAGTTTGTATACATTAGATTTCTATGGAATACCCAGTATTTGCGCCACCTATAGAGTTGGCTGAAAAGCAACCGCGAGAATGGTCTAAGGCAGAGGCTGAAGCTTATTTTAAGTGGTTCTTAGCAAACTTTGATTCAAGGGTTAATGGGGTATTGGATTTTCTTAAATTAAATGACCAAGACCCCCCCAATATTTTGTTATTTAATGCTCAAGAAAAATTGGAGGAATTGTTGCTTAATGAACAATTTGTTACATCATTGCCGGCAGGGAGAAAGTTAACAAATAAAGGATATGCTGTCGCGGCTGATTTAGGTTTGCTTGTTGCTCGACTTTTATTAGAGCATGGTCAAGGCAAAGTAGCCTGGAACATTTTAAAGAAACCTAAGACGGATCAATCGTATAACCTACCAATTTTGATAGGTTTTGGTGAGATTCATTTTGATCCAATTGCGTGGTCAATCGGCGATGCTTCATGGCTAGCTCAAGGCAATAAAAAGCATGGTGCTTGGGTAAAAGGGTTTGAGTTTTTGATGGGTAAGATCTGAAGGACGTAAGGCGGATTCGGAGCGGTAGTAAGCCCGCGTAGGTCCGAATAGCGAAGCGTATTCGGACGCATGTGATTAAAACGTCGCCTGCTTAACGCTACTACAGGCGGCGAAACCACAGCCTACCAATACGTCCGAATGACCTCCGGACAGGATAAGTTCATTGGTGGAAATTGTTACGCCGCGTCCAGCACGCGCATCTCGATATGTAAACCGGCGGAGGCCGCCATGTTAACCAAGGCATCCAAGGCCGTAAGTCGCAATCGGTAGGGCGTCAATAGGCGAAGCTGTATTGCGCCGTATGTTTTAACAAATCGCGTCCGGCAACCGTATCCGCACCATCTTGCCGGAAGTCACCGCGTTCTACATCACTGCTCGCGCAGTATCTCGTCAGGCTGTAAGTCTCGGCGTTTATGAATGACCGCGAGCACTTCGATATGCGTAGTTTTGATCTCGTAAAGAATGCGGTAAGAATAGAGCGAAAGTTCACGCACAGCCTCGTTGCTTAGTTCTGGCACTGTGCGCCCAAGACGGGGCAGTTTATCCAAGCCAATCGTTTTACTAACCAGCGCTTCAGCCACCCGCTTGGCATAAAGCGGCGAATCCTGCGCAATATAGTCGTGAATGTGACGAAGTTGGGCCAATGCGTGATCGGTCCACTTTACCACGCCTGAATATCTCTCAGTACCTGTTCGGCGGGTAGGGCTTTGCCCTGTTCGGCGTCCATTTGGCCGCGCCGGATGTTTTCCAGCACATAGAGCCGGTACATAATTTCCTCCATGTCGGCGGTATCTGGTAAACGCTGAATGATAGCAAGGGCTTCTTGTTTAGCGGTGTGTAGTTGCATGGTGAACTTCTCCTTTTAGTCGCTGATGGCATTCTAGGCTTGTCTGGCATTGGCTAGCGTACGAGCTAGTTGGTATGCACGTGGCGTACCTTTGGGCGCTATTCTACAGACAGGGCGCGGTGACCACCATTGTTGAAAAACTGGTCTCGTTGGACTTGCTGTACGAGGGGTAGTCGCAGAATTCGGAAAAAATAGTACGCTAAGACTTTTCAGTGGTCCGCAGCGGTCTGTACGACACCGCCAAACCGCTGGATAAAATGGTGGTCGCCACCACCTGCGCCGCCGCCGACAAACGTTGCACCCACAACGTCAAGACCGAAACCCGTGTCGCCAAAGCCGGTTCCGGACTGGCCAATCTGCTGACCAGTTACAGCTACGAGAGCGCGTTTAACAACCTGGCCAGCGTTACCGACCCGAAAGGCAAAGTGACCAGCTACACCTACACCGCGCAAGGTCTGCCTTTCACCGTCACCCGTCCCGTGGATGTCGCCGGCGTAGCCCCTGTAACGACCTACGCCTACACCAGCTTCACCCCGGCCGGCTACACGGCGTTTTATCTGCCGACCGCCGTGACCGAAAAAACCACGGCGACCAACAGCGTCACCAACACCACGGCTTATAACGCCACCAACAAATACGTCCCGCAAACCGTCATCGCCGATGCCGGTACCGGTAAGCTCAACCTGACCACGACCTACACCTACGATGCGGTGGGTAACCTGACCCAAGTCAACGGCCCGCGCACCGATGTCACCGACACCGTGGCCACCGCCTACGACAACGAACGCCGGCCGATTCAGCTGACCAACGCCTTGGGCAAACTCACCAAGCAAGCCTACGACAACGATGGCCGCCTGATCCGCACGGCCGCGCAGATCGGCACCCAATGGCTGGTGTCCTGCAACAGCTACACCCCCAGCGGCAAACTGCTGAAAGCCTGGGGTCCGGCACAAACCACCGCCGACACCACCTGCCCGGCCACGGCCGCACCGGTCACCGTCGCCGACTACGTCTACGACAACCTGGATAGGCTCAGCACCCTGACCGAAAACCTGCCGGCGGCCGACGGCGGCAACCGCGTCACCCAGACCGTCTACAACGCCGACGACAGCGTGCAGATCGTCAAAAAAGCCGTGGGTACCGGTATCGCGCAGAACTATGCGACCTACACCTACAGCAACAACGGCCTGCCACTCACCGTCAAGGATGCCAAAAACCAGCTGACCACCTACCAATACGACGGTCACGACCGCAAACTGAAAACCCTGTATCCGGACAAAGTCACCGCCGGTGCTTCCTCGGCGACCGACTTCGAACAAGTGGCCTACGACGCCAACAGCAACGTTACCAGTATCCGCAAACGTAACGGCCAAAGCATAACCCTGGCCTACGACAACCTGAACCGTCTGCTGAGCCGGACCTATCCGACTGCGGCCGACAACATCAGCTTCAGTTACGACCTGTTGGGCCGCAAAACGGCCGCCAACAAAACCGGCTACGCCATCGGCTATGTCTACGACAACGCCGGCCGCCTGACCAGCACTACCGCCGGCGGCAAAACCCTGGCCTACCAATATGACCCGGCCGGCAACCGCACCCGCACCACCTGGCCGGAAGCCACCGCGTTCTACATCACCGCCAGCTACGACGCCCTGAACCGGCCGACCGCCCTGCTGGAGAACGGCACCGTCAGCCTGGCCAGCTACGCCTACGACGACCTGTCGCGGCGCACCACCGTCACCCTGGGTAACGGCACCAGCACCGGCTACGGTTACGACAGCCAATCGGCGCTGGCCAGCCTCAGCCACAACCTGACCGGCACCGCCCAGGACAACACCTGGAGCTACACCCGCAACCAGGTGCAGGACATCAAGGCCGCCAGCTGGACCAACGACAGCTACCAATGGGCGGGTTATACCAACGGCACCCGTGCCTACACCGCCAACGGCCTGAACCAATACGCCACGGCCGCCGGCAGCACGCTGAGCTACGACGCCAACGGCAACCTCGGCGGCGACGGGGTGTGGACTTACGCCTACAACCTCGACAACCAGCTGACCGCCGCCAACAAAACCGGCTCGGCCAACAGCCTGGCTTACGACGGCGCAGGCCGCTTGAGTCAAACCACCCTGGCGGGTGTTATCACCAACCTGAGCTATGACGGCAGCGACCTGGTGGCTGAATACGACAGCACCGGCACCTTGCTGCGGCGTTACGTGCACGGTCCCGGTGTCGACCAACCCCTGGTCTGGTACGAAGGCGCTGTGACCACCAACAAAACCTGGCTGTACAGCGACCACCAAGGCAGCATCGTCGCCACCGCCAACAGTGCCGGCACCAGTACCGCCACCTTAAGCTACGGCCCTTACGGCGAACCCAATGCCACCACCGGCGTCAGGTTCCGCTACACCGGCCAGCAGCTGTTAGGACCGCTGAACCTGTACTACTACAAAGCCCGGATGTACTCGCCCGCCATCGGCAGGTTCTTGCAGACCGATCCGATTGGCTATCAGGATGGCTTGAACCTGTATGCGTATGTGGGCAACAATCCGTTTAACCGCAATGATCCGAGCGGATTGAACGCGGCCGATGCCAATATGCTCGGCGGTAAACTGGGCGGATATTTGGATGCCGTCACGCCTGGTTCGTTGGCTTTCAAAAACTCTTACGACAATTTCCAAGCAGGCAGTTACGGAAACTCGGCCTTGTGGGCCTTGCAAGGCGGGTTGGAAATTGGGGCTGCTGCTGTTACTGGCGGGGCATCGCAGTTTGAAAGTAGGGTGGTTTCTGGGTTGGTTTCTCCAGGCGTGCGAACTGAAGCTCAAAATCTAGCGGAACAATTGACTATGAAAGAGGCTCAAGCAGGCTCTGGCGAAAGGATTATGCAAGGAAAAATTAATGATCCATTGTTTCCAGAAGATGAATGGGCAAAAATGCAGCACGTCCATACGACTCCTGATGGAGAAAATATTGTGATTCACTATTGGGAACGAATAGAAGATGCTTTCCGAACAGGATTTAAGTTTAAAAATTAGTTTATGGATTTACTTTTAGCGCAAGCATTATGGGTATTGGGATTGCTCTCTGATGAGCGTCTTCCGGAAGAAGTTGGTGTTCGAGGATTAGAGGCTGGATTGGATACGGAAACTCTCTGTATCCTATCGATTCTGATGCCGAATGAGTCGAAAGAGGCCAGAAGGTTATTTGAAAAAATTTTAGAAGAATTCCATCTTCCTGAAATGGATAAGGCTAATGCGGCCCGTATTTATGCACGACATATTTCGAAGAAAATTTTAAAAAATGAACTAAGTCCTTGCGATGGTGCGAATCGATTATGGGATGCGTCCATTCGAGTGAATGATCCTAATTTTCACGATTTAGATACGTTTATATATGCGGCAAGCGAGCTAGAATCTCGTCCTGGTGACGTGGAATTTTTTAATAGTGAAATCATAAAAGAGGCAAACATTTGGGTTAACAGCCCGCGTAGGTCCGAATAGCGAAGCGTATTCGGACGCATGTGATTAAAACGTCGCCTGCTTAACGCTACTACAGGCGGCGAAACCACAGCCTACCAATACGTCCGAATGACCTCCGGACAGGATAAGTTCATTGGTGGAAATTGTTACGCCGCGTCCAGCACGCGCATCTCGATATGTAAACCGGCGGAGGCCGCCATGTTAACCAAGGCATCCAGCCCGAATAAGTTGATTTTGCCACGCACCAGGTCTGAAATACGAGGCTGGGTCACGCCGAACAGTTTGGCGGCTTGGACTTGGTTCAATCCGGTTCGAGTAATGTAATCTGTCAAATCCATCATTAGCTTTGCGCGAAGTTTCAGATTTTCGGCTTCTTCGGGTGTGTCTTCGATTGCGTTCCAGACACTGGAAAATGATTCGTTGGTCATTGGTTAAGCTCCTTGAGTAACTCACGATAACGTTTGGCGGCCAGATCGATATCCGACTGGCTGGTTTTCTGGGTTTTCTTCTGAAAACAGTGTATGACGTAGATAGCATCGAAAAATTTAGCGACATAGAGCACGCGAAACGCTCCGGTCACGTCGCGAATTCGAATTTCTTTAACCCCCGACCCCACCGTATTCATTGGTTTCCAGTCGCTAGGCTCGTATCCATGTTGCACTTGGTCGAGTTGAAAACCCGCTTCTCGCCGCACGGATACCGGGAATGCGCGAAGCTCTTCAAGCGCATTACCCAGGAAGTTGATAGGTTTCGGATTCATCATGGGGACGAATATACAAAATTTCGTATATTCCAACAAGTTTTTTGCCTACCGGCACGCGATGGTCATCGCCTAAGATGCCGACGGCCGCCTGATCCGCACGGCGGCGCAGATTGGCACCCAATGGCTGGTGTCCTGTAACAGCTACACCCCGAGCGGCAAACTGCTGAAAGCCTGGGGGCCGGCACAAACCGCGCTAGACACCACCTGTCCGGCCGCCGCCGCGCCGGTCACCGTCGCCGACCGCGTCACCCAGACCGTCTACAACCTGGATAACAGCGTACAGATCGTCAAAAAAGCCGTGGGCAGCGGTATAGCCCAAGGCCGTAAGGCAATGGTATGGACTCCTCCCACCTAGCGGCATCGATGTACCAGAGGGGTAAAATTGAGTTACCCAACAAACGGAGGAGGAGTCCGAGATGAATATTAAACGCATAGGCCTTGATTTAGC
>NZ_JBVVNO010000034.1:0-9312 GCF_056850255.1 Methylomonas sp. Uni0011 | reverse complement strand
TTATTTGGCTTTTTATAACGGCCGCCGATCGCACTCAACATTGGGCTATCAATCCCCGCTTGAATTCGAGCGGGAATTTTATAGAAACGCTGCCTGATGTGGTGTCCGGTTTTTGTTGACCATTACACACCACCACGAGCTCAATGACGGCATTCGTGACATCTGGGGTTTTGCCAATCCGGGCGGAGGCGGCCCAATTACCAATGTCACAGGCGCCATCCCGACCACCACCGCGCAAGGACAAACCGCTTATTTAGTGGGCGATCATGGCCGCGCACCATGGGAATCGCACAACAGTCATATCAAAGCCTATTATGATTTTAATGACTACACGCGTCTTTCGGCGGGTCTCCATTACTTCTACTCCGACATTGGTTACAGCCAAGACCCGTTTAACAGCTATCTACGCGACGCCAACGGCAATCCGGTAATCAGCGGCAGAATTCGGCAGAATGGCACCTTATTGGGACAGGTAACGCCAAACGTCTTTCTGAACTCGCCATCGCATGAAGACGATTTGCGCAGCTTTTGGAAGTTTGAACACAATTTCAGTGCCGATACGGCATTAACGGTCAACTTCAACCACACCTCCCGGGACACCTGGTTTACTAACGTCCTCACCAGCTCCGGTTTAGGGGGTGGTCCGGGTACGTCAAACCACACCAGAAGCACGATGGTCAACGGTCGGGCGCAGTTGGTATTTCCATTGACCAAAAGTCAAATGATCACCACGGGATTTGAAGTGGATCATGGTGAAATGGATCGTAAAGATTACGATCTGAGCCAATGGAACGACCGCTACAGCCGGACAGGTACTCGCCTGGTGGCCGATGCCTCAACCGACACCACGTCATTTTTTGCACAAGACGAAATCCGTTTTACCGATCAATTTACCGCCTATTTGGGCACACGGGTCGATTGGTGGCAAGCCACAGGGATCAGCAAAGATTACGCATTTAATACTTTCAAGCCCGAATCCACGCAGGAAAGTGTCGAAGTCAATCCCAAGCTGTCACTGATCTACAAAGATGCCTGGGAAGGGGCCACCTTACGCGCATCGGCAGGTAAATCGTTCCGCCCACCCACCTTGCAAGACCTGTATGTTGATTCACGCCGCGGCGTGGTCGCCACGACATTGTCGAATCCCAATCTGACCCCCGAAAGCAACTTATCTTGGGAAGTGGGTGTTGAGCAAAAAATCGCGGCAACCGACACCCAAATTAAAGCCACATTTTTTGAAAACCATTTATCGGACTTAATTTCAAACAAAGTAATCGAACGCCGCGCCAACTTTACCGGCTCGCAACGCATCAATGCCGCTGAAGCCATTACCCGAGGCGTGGAATTATCGCTCGACCAGAACCTGACCGATTGGCTGTCGCTGTTCAGCAATTACACCTGGACCCCCACCGCAACCACGCTGTCCAGTCCTGGCACACCCGCCTCAGAAGGCAAACGCTTGCCCAATTCACCGGAACATTTATTGACCGTTGGCCTGGAAGCCAATTGGCAGGAATGGTCCGGCAGCTTGATTGGCCGCCATGTTTCCGAATCATTTGATACGGCTGAAAACATTGACGTGGTGCACGATGTATACGGTGGTTTTCAGGCCTTTTGGTTAATGGATGCCAAAATCAAATACAGCCCCACTAAAAACGTCAGCGTCGGCTTCATGGCCAACAATTTAAGCAACGAACAATATTTCCAATTTGCCCCCAATCCGGGGCGTAACTTTCTGGTGGAGCTCAGCTTTAATTATTGACGACAAAAGCAGGCTTTTGGCTTTTGTTCTCAACAGCTAAGGCCAAAAGCTGAACTTCAATGTCGCCATCCAATTTCAAGAGATTGAGCTACCTGTGATCCATTTGACTGTCAGGTAGTTGGCGAGCAAAATGGAATCATTACTAGGTTAGTACTGGCTATGTGCTGTCAAGAATTGGTTTGGCACCAAATCCAGTTAAAGGGTTTGCACAGCGTACCTTTACGTAAATACTGAGGAAATAAAAGTTAGAGACTACGCGGCGAGTATCCTTTAGCCTTATGAAGTTAAAATAACGTCAAATGAGTAACGGAACAGTCACATTATGAACGAGCAAGTTGAAAGCCGAATCACCCATAATCCCCTGCAATGTGGCGGCAAACCTTGTATTCGCGGCATGCGGATACGGGTCAGTGACATCTTGCAGATGCTGGCAGAAGGCGTAAGTACCGAGAGCATTCTACTCGACTACCCGGACCTGGAACTCGCTGACATCCAAGCCTGCCTGCTGTACGCAGCCCGACGAGCCAACCTTGAACGACTGGTCGCATGATTTTTTGGGTTGACGCCCAACTACCGCCAAATCTGGCCGATTGGCTGCGCTGGACATTCAAAGTTGAAGCCTATGCCCTCCGAGATCTGGGATTGCGTGATGCCAACGATCTGGAGATTTTCGAACGCTCTCAGCAAGAGGGTATCGTTTTAATCAGTAAAGACAGTGATTTTGTCGAACTATTGCTGCGTCAGCAGCAACCACCACCGCAATTACTTTGGGTTACCTGCGGTAATACGACCAACCAACGACTACAGGCATTGTTCAAAGAAGTTTTTCCACAAGCCCTGCAATTATTAGCTGAAGGTCATGTGGTTGTGGAATTGGCCGATAAGTCGTGATGTTAAGCTTGTTTTATCAATACCCGTTATCGGCCACTTTGCGACATTGATACTAGTGAAAAAACTGATCAAGAAAGGCAGGTTTTGAGTAGAAATCTGACTGATCGCTTCGCCAAGTCCGCTGAGATGAATGATAGATGCTAGTCTTATACGGCGAATTAGTTTGAAAGCTTGGTGTTGGAAACAAAAAATTAACGAGAACTGCATGTTCATTACAAATGGAAAAAATCTTGGCACAGGATTGTTAACACTCCCCACTAAATTCATTGGTAGACTCGAAAGTTCCTTTGTCCTCGTCATTCTAGCTATTGCGTTGCAAGCGCCGAGCACGACGTTGGCAGCAGGATCGTCAACTTCAAGTTCCGATGCCAAGCCGCCTACTGGGTTGGATACACCATTGCCCGATCTGGTCTCGCAATACCCAAGTCCGCCAGCTGCTGCTGACTTGGTTGAAAATGTCGACTGGCCGAAAAACCGCTATGCCAAATGTCTCGCTCAACCCAACATGGCGTGTCTATTCGAACAGGTGGCCGAAAATTTACCATATGATTCACCTGATGGGCTTGCTCACCGTAACGGTTTTAGCCTTACGGCACTGGCATTAGGGATTCCAGAGTGGGCGCGTAAAACATATCTATTGGATACCAATAGCAACTATAACCGTTATTCCTGGCTTGCCGAACCGACCAGTCTTTTGGCGCGGGCGGAGTGGGCCTTGGGATTAAATCCTGAGGCTCAACGTTCAGCGACGCAAGCTTTCGACATTGCTTTCACAAAGCGAACCGGTTCCCCCAGAGCAACGTATCTCAGTGCCATGGAATCGGTTTTGCCGTTGTTTTTAGTGGGTGATAGCCCGGTGAGCGCCGATAAGGCACTGCGTTATTTCAATTTTGCCAAAACCGAACAGGTTCCGAATGCCTTTAGAATTCTGGAAAACGCTGCTATCGCACAGGCAAGACACGGTAACATTGAAGAGGCAGCGCAGTTGGCGGAAATTTTATCTGCGGAGGCGAACGCCGGTACCGTTTCTCTTTCCGGTCTGCGCGCGTTCAAAGACAAACAGCCCGGTATTTATACCGCCGTTATGCTGGCCCTGGCCGAAGGCCGGCTCGACCGTGGCGATGCTACCTCTGCCCGTGAAGCATTGGGCGAATTGGAACAAGGCGAACCCTATTTCCTCAAGGAAAGTCAACTCGCTGCGCGTGTAGGTGTGTTGTATGCGCGATTGGGCGAACCTGAGAAGGCTGTTGGCGCCGTGAGAAACATAACCCGACCAGTTTTTCAAAGCGGGATGGACGATGTTGCGGTAGCGCTATGTAAAGCCAACCGATATGACGCAGGACAAGCTTTAGCCGAGAAAATAGTCGAACTTGAAAAAGCGATGGGACATAAAAGAGTTTCGTTCATAACCAAAGCCAAATTGGCAAAAATAGCTTTTTTATGCGGAAATCCGGAAAAAGCCAAAACCGATTTTGTCGAGGCATTGACCGAAGCCAAAGACTTTCATTGCCCTACAGACAGCTGCACTAGAGAATACCGAGACATAAAGAATATGAAGCTCGATGTGCTGGCCACCGGTTGGTTGGAACCAATTTGGCAACGCGGTCGCTTCGAAGATCCACTTATCAGCTTAAAAATAGCAGTACAGCGGGCCGAACAGGGCGATGTCCCGGCCGCTCTGGCTCGCCTGGATGAGCTAGCTGCGATATACCCTGGAAACCACGGCGATGGTTTTCCTCATTTGTTTGCATTAGCCAAAGCTGAGGTATTCGCCGCTCTCGGCCGCAACAGCGAGATGGAAACCGAACTCGCCACAGCGCGAAGCATCGCAGTCAACTACGACCATCACCGTAGGCGTGCGCGTGGCTTGCTGGAGATAGCGGAAACACTGCTTAAACTGAAACAAGCCGATAAGGCACAGGCATATGCAAAGGAAGCGGCTAACGAGCTGGCGAAGAATATGTCTACAGGCCAAGGCCAATTCGTATATAGCACGCCGGGCGATGAAGGTATCGTCAAATTACTCGCTCAAACTGGAGCTGATGCCGATGCGCTCGACACGGCGTGGTCATTTCTGGAACCCGATCGCCATGGCCAATTGGTGGTTCAGAAGCAACCACGCCAGAAGGTTTTAGCTGAAATTGCCTTGGCGCAATTTAAACAAGAGCCGAATACGCAGCTTCTCGACGCGATTGCTAAAATCGGGTTGCTCAATGATCGTCTGAACAGTTGGCGTCAGGCACAGGCTATTGCGGAGGGCCTAGAAAACGATGAAGGACAAGAGTTTGTCAAATCAGCCCTGAGAGGCGAGTTGCAGGATTTACCTGATTCGCTGACGGCCAGCATGAAACCCTCGGACCGCCGGCAAGCGATACATTCGATCGCCACGCTTTTGCAAGTGGATACGCTGGTAGTTCACGAAGCCCAGAAATTAAAGACGATTGAATCGCTCGCCGAATCTGCCCGCGCGATGACCGAAAGCCAATATGGCGCCAAAGCCTTATGCGAATTGGCGTATACCGCTCATGCCATTCGACAGCCTGCGTTGGCAAGCGCTTGGTTTGAGGAAGCAAAAACTCGCGCGGTCAAAAAATATTACTCAAATAGCTTTCCCATTGAAGAATCGCCGCTAGGAGCCTGCGCTTATTGGGCGAAGACTGCGGGAAATACAGAGCTGGCAAACACGCTCGTGGCGGAACTGCTGAAGCTAATGCCCGAAAAGCTGGACAACATTGCGTCTCAAATTCACACCTTGCTAAACGTTGCGATTGCCTACGCCGAATACGAAAAAGGCGAGATTTTTTGGGCGGAATATGATCGGTAAATCCGCTTAGGGCCGTAGGCTGGGTTGAACAACGTGAAACCCAGCGATCATTCCCAGTTTTGTTCGATTAAGTCCGGCAGAGCAGCCCAATTTTCGGTGTAAACCCCTAATTTAATCCAGCGGTGGATGGAAGAATAACGCCAATCCACTGCTTTATCGACATAACCATGTTTCACCGGATTGTAATGAATATAATCCAAATGTCGCTGATAATCCGTTTCATCCCGGATTTGGTGCTCCCAATATCGCCGTTGCCATACCCCACGTTCGTTTTTCCGTAATCGACTGTCGGAAACGAATTCGTTCTTTTGAATCTGTCTGGAAAAATGTGATTTAAGCAAGCGCCAACGCATCGGATAATCGTCGTCACCTTCGGGTAAGCGCCAAATGCAATGTAAATGTTCCGGCAGTACCACCATAGCTTCAATAACCATGGGATGACGCTGCTTGGTATAGCGACACGCATTGCGTAATTCGTCGATATACCTAATCAGTAAATCATTTTGGTGTCTTTGCGCAAGATTGACGGTAAAGAAATATGCGCCGCCTTTTAAATGACTACGAATGTATCTACGCATCAGCGTTTCCGTTACAAGCTGGGTTTCATTATCATTCAACCCAGCCTACGTCCACAAACTCAGATTCAGCTTATATCCATTAGCGGTCATTGGAAATCTCAACCAACTGTCGCTTTTGGGGCGATCCCGCCAATTTGCCTCCTCCAAAAGCAGTCATTCAGTGCTGGCGTAATCGTATCGGAATCGATGGCAGGGCTTGGCTTGAGCCAGAATGGGCGGCTGGTGTGGAATGAAATAGCCCACCCCTGCACCTAACCCACGTAAATCGAGCGCTTTTCAGCGTTGGGTCTGTTGATGTCGTCGGCCCAAAACAAAGCCCAAACCCGCTCAAACGCTGGCAATAGCAGCGGCGATCAAGCCAATGCCTAAGGCGCCGAATGGCGCATATAGCCAGCTGGTCAGGGCATCACCTCCGCGAAATACGACGGTATCGATAATGTTTTTGGCCTTGTATTTGGTAACCCGATCAAGCGGCGCGAATAACATTTCGCGTGCCGGCCTTAGAATGGCGTAATCCCCGACCCGGCGTAAAATCATCAACACCAGCAACAAGGGCAAACTCGGGTTCCAGCCAAATGCGGCAAAGCCAAGTGCCATGACGATGGGAATACTGGCCAGTGTCCAGGCCGCACCGAAAGTGGCAATGATGCGTCGGGTGAAGATCAGCTGCACCAGAATCGACAAGCCGTTCACCACGCTGTCTATCGCCCCAAATACTTGAGTCTGCTGGGTTTTGTCGGTAAAGGTGTTGGCGACAAAATCGGCCTGGAGTAAATACAAAAACGTGCCGTTGGCGCTAGCCAGCAAAATAAAGCCACTAATGCCCAACAGGTAAGGATTGCGCAGCAGCAAGCCCAAACCGGACAAGATGCCGCCCGCCATGGGCTGATCTCCGGCAAATCGGGCTGAATGGTCGGTTGCTTGTCCGGCTTGCCAGTACAACAAAAAATGAATGCAGGGCAAAGTCAAAGCCAGCAATACGGCGGACAATAGTAACAAGCTGGCCGGGCCAATAACGCCCACCAAACCGGTTGCCAGCAACGGCCCCACCATAGCCCCCAAGCTACCGCCAGCGGAAATAAAGCCAAACAAGCGCTGTGCGTGCTGCTTGTCGAATACGTCGGTCATAAAGCTCCAGAACACCGAAACCGTAAACAGACTAAACACACTCAGCCAAACAAAAAAGCCTCTGGCTACCCAGAGATTGTTGATGTCCCATTGCAACAAACCATAGAACAGCAGTAAATGGCTGATAAAAAAGCCATACACCCAGGGCAAAAACCGACGGTGTGGAAAACGGCTGCAAATCCAGCCGTAGGCCGGCACTGCTAACAGCATGGCGGCAAAGGTAGCGCTAAATAACCAGGGCAGGTTTTTAGTACCACCACTCACCCCCAGCATTTCACGCAAAGGCCGTAACACGTAATAGCTGCTGAGCAGAAAAAAGAAATACGCAAAGCCCACCCAAGCCGCAAGCCGGGACTGGCCGCGGGCGTCGAGCGCGGCAAAACGGATTTTTAAAGGCTGCATGGTTTAGTCGTGTCGCATGGCTTGAAAAAACGCCGGCCAATCAGTGACCGGCGCTTGACTGCGATCGCCTGTAATTTCGAAGGTTTTACCATACGCTGCCGGTTGATTCAGTGCCGCGACACAGACCCGCGCCACATCATTGCGGGCAATGCCTTCGCCGCGTTGATAATCGCCTTGCGTGACGCGGATGCCAAATTGTCCACCGTCTTCATCCAGTAAACGGCCAGGACGCACCAAGGTGTAAGGAATGCCACTGCTTTGAATGGCTTGCTCGGCTTGTTTTTTCCACAACAAAAGCGGACGATTTTTGACCGATTCGGCATACACCGAATCACTCAAACCTGCGCTCGAAACCAAGATAATCTGCTGGATGCCATAGTGCTGAGCGGCTTTGACCAGATGTTGCGTACCTTCGTAATCGACATAACGCGCACTGTTGGCATCGTCTTCATCCTGACTACGTGCGCCGACCGCAGAAATAATATGGGTGACCCCTTGCACGGCCTGCGCGACGGCTTGCGAATCGCGAATGTCACCGATATGAATTTCCAAGCCCGCTGTCGAGCCAAACAAGCGTTGTACCTTGTCGGCATCGCGAGCAAAAATCCGCACCGACTGCCCCTGTTGCAGCAAATGATGCACGATGTGCTGCCCGGTGCCGCCGGTGGCACCGGCAACCAGGATTTTATCGGCGCTGGCTGTCAGACTGGTTGCCCATAATCCGAGCATCAGCCATTTGCTTAAACGGCTGCGCAGGCTCATTGTTTGTCCTGCTCCACGCCCGCAAATAAAGCCGACCAATCGCTAAGCTCGCCGGTTTGATCCATGTTGGTCAACTCAAAGGTTTTACCTTGTGCGGCGGGGTTGAACAATGCTTTGACACAAGCCAATGCCACATCGGCGCGATTAACAGTACCTTGTCCCGCTTGGTCCGCGCCGGTTAGCCGAATGCCTCGTGTCCCCACGGCATCGTCTTTCAGGCCGCCAGGTCGAATAATGGTGTACGGCACGCCGCTTTTCCTGAGCGCTTCCTCGCCCAGGTATTTCCAGATCAGCACGTTGTTAAAGCGTCGATTTAAAGGGTGTTGCAAATTGCTGATACCCATCGAAGACACCAGCACCATATGCTGAACACCGGCAGCTTTGGCGGCTAAAGCCAGATTTTTGTTACCCGCGTAATCAACAAATTCCGGGCCGTTATCACCGAACCAATCCCCGCCCGAGCCTATGGCCGAGACCACCGCCGTCGCGCCGACTAAAGCACCTTGTAAACTGGCCGGATCTTTAACATCCGCGATGACGGTTTCCACACCATCTCCCAGGGTTTCTTTGGCTTTGTTGGCATCACGCACCAAGGCCCGCACTTTAATCCCCTGGCCCTGAAGTTGCTGCACCACATGCACGCCAGTGCGCCCGGTGGCTCCGGCCACCAGCACAAGCTGATCCGCATTAGCGACTTGCAGCCCAAGTAAACCCGCCAAAATCATCCATCCTTTGTTCATTTTGTATACCTCATTAAAAAATCAATCGAACTGTTTTGTGTATGCAGCTAAATGCGCTGAAAACCCATCAAAAAACCAATGCCGTTAAGTTAAGGTTGGATAGGGGTCGGAAAGGGCCTAAGCCCTTCCCGCCCTCCGAACCGTGCGGGCGGTTCTCCCGCACACGGCTCTCCAGTCGGTAGTTTCCTCATCGGGAGTGTCTCTCGGCTTGCCAGGCGGGATGTA
>NZ_JBVVNO010000033.1:0-14677 GCF_056850255.1 Methylomonas sp. Uni0011 | reverse complement strand
ACATAGCAATTAGGTTTACCGTTTCATTGCGCCCAATCCACCATATTATCGAAGACCAAGGTATATGACTGGTAACGAATCAATCTCTGTCATAGAATCACATTAGGTGACAGACCGCAAAGGGTCGCCTTGTGACTGCCAGCTATTGAGATTGATCGGTCGAAAGCCGTTATTGAATTCCATTACCCGGAGGTTCCCTTTAGCGAAATTCCTAGCCTAGAATGCAAAAAGCCATTTTTTCCAAAGATATCGGAATTAACACTCCGAATCATTTTGGCGTGATTGAGATCGATATTTTCTCGAATTGGACCGGTAGCTTTTTACCCACTTCCTTACCAAGTTCAATAACAAGAAGTGGAATGTTGGGAAATCGATTCCGAAATCGGTTGATTGAGTATTCCGTGCAAGTCGAACAACAATTGATCTCCGTTACTAAGGTGACAGAAGCGAGGTCGTCAGGGCGCTTTAGGTGTTGCGAATGCCAAATAGCTCGTTCGCGCTGACTTTCGAGAACCGATTTATAGAAAGTGTTTATAGGGAGATTACCGCTAAATGCATTCTGGCGGATGCCGGGAGTTGCAAAGAGATAATTGAGCAGCTTCGGTTCGGTATGGAACTGCGCCATTCCATCGCAGCCAAAAAACTCTGTTTTCGGCATGAAAGCATACAAATTCGGTATCAAGTTCAATCCGAGCCTGATCGATTCTGGAATTGCGCTGTCATTAGAATATGCTGTAAGCACATCTATGGTGTTGTCTTTGAAACGTATTAGCGCTAGGCAGATGTTATGTCCCTCGGCGTCATAATTGACTTTATAGCTCAACGCGCGATTTAACTCGGCGCGTTTCAAAGCAATTGCCATCTCGGCATCTTTTCGACCCCATTCTGCCATTGCCAATTCTCCCCGTCCAAATTTCCGCTACTCTAGCATTATTGTCTCTGGTGCCGCTGACTTTGGCAAAATAAAGATGGTATGACCTTCCAGGTGGGGGGAGTGCTTAAAATCATGGGCGACCTCTTCAAACAAAAAACCTGTTTATCACAAGCCTGATCCCCAAACCCGCTGGCAAAGTGCATTTTAAAAGCATTTAGCCAGCGGGTTTTAATTTGCGTTTTGTGCACAATAGCCACCAACACAGGAGGCTAGCATGGAACCTACCAAGATCCCCCGCTTTATCGATGATCCACCTATTCTGTTGATTTGGACCGCCCACGACTTGGTCATTGTGGTGGCCATGATGCTGCTTGGCATCTTCATCGATCATCTGTTGTATTGCTTGATCGCATCGTACTTCGTGATCAAGTTCATCCGCCGATTCACCGATAACCGGCCGAACGGCTTTTTGGTACACGCAGCTTATTGGGTCGGTTTACTCCCAACCAACGCGATATCGGTCCCTAACCCCTATATCAGGAAGTACTACCAATGAGGCTGAGTGTATTTTTACAGTCGTGGGGTTTTGTCCAAGCGGAAAACCGCCTACACAGGATTTTGTTGATCGGTTTGCTCGCAACCAACGTCATCACGGCGTTCGCCGCGTTACGAACGGAACGGACAGTGATCATGATCCCACCCAATCTTACTGAGAAGGTCGAGATTTCCCGGCAGGAGGCGTCTGCCCAAACCAAGGAAGCGTGGGGTCTATTTCTAGCGCAATTACTTGGCAACGTAACCCCCAACACACTGGATTTCGTAGGCAACGCAATATCCCCATTACTGTCATCGGAGATCCATCGCGAAATAATCAATGCAATGAACGATCAGATCAGTGCTTTGAAGATTGACAAAATATCGACGTCTTTTACGCCGAATCAAGTTTATTTCGAAAAGGAAACCAACAAAGTGTTCGTGACCGGCCAGCTCATAACCAAAGGTCCAAACGATAAACCAGAATCATCCTTTCGCACTTACGAGTTTCAAATCGCGATTGTTAACTACAACCCGGTGGTGAACGACCTCGACGTCTATCAAGGGGAACCGAAAACCAAAGAGTTTTTAGAAATGCAAAAGCAAATGGAGGCGTCCACACATGCAAATCCGTAAATGCGCGTTAATGATTGGCCTGTTTGGGGCAGCTTGTTGTGTCGTCGCCGAACCTCAGTCGGTAGACTTGTTAGCGGTTCCAGCCGATGTATTGAAAACCGGTCAATCCCAGGAAACAGCGCCTACCGGTACCGGCGGCATCGCCCCGCAAACCATCAAAGTATCGGCTGGGATCAATGAGATTATCACGGTGGCGCAAAACCACCTGAATCGAATTGTGACGCCGTTTCCCAGTCCTAGGGTAAGAACGGTCAGTCGCGCCGAAACGCAAGTGGAGGGCAATGTGGTCTATGTCGCCAGCAATAGCGAAGATCCGGTCACTCTATACATAACGCCGGGCGAGAACGAATCGCTTGCCATATCGCTGACGCTGGCGCCGAAACTGATTCCGCCCCGTGAGATTCGGCTTGAACTCGCCGGCGTCGAATATTCTCGCCTGACTCAGACGCAACCGGCAGCCAAAAAAAGCGGTAACGTCGACGATACGGTTCAACAAGAGCATGTCGCGCAACTGAAAGCCACCCTGAGAGAACTGGCGTTAATGCAAAGCCCCAATGGATTCAGTGGCCGCCCGGTATCGGCGAACGAAACCGTTTATTGCGACCAGCAGGGCATTCAGACTACCGTCGGCCAAGCCTTTGATGGACGCAATACGACGATCTTAATTGCAAAAACGGTCAATACCACCCCTCAGCGCATCGAACTCGACGAGCGTTCTTGTATTGGTCAGGGAACCGGGCTTAGCGACATTGTGGCGGTGGCGGCTTGGCCAGATGTGTGGCTGGAACCCGGACAATCGACCGAGTTGTTTGTGGTAGTGAAGCAACGAGGCCTCGCCGAAGAACAGATCAGACCGTCGGTCTTGCGATAAGGGCGGATTATGAAGAACACGCTACTTGAAAAATGGGACGCGCTCAATCCTACGTATCAACGAGTAATTGTCGTCACTACGATTGTTGCGACGCTGATGGTGGCAATCAGTTTGATGTTGGGCGACGCCCCGCCGCCGGTACAAAATGCCTCCAAAAAGGACGTTGCCCGGCATATCTTCACCGATGCAGATCCCAGGTCTTTAGGAATCGACGGTCTTGGGGCGCAAATTCGCAAACTCCAGGAGGATCAACATGCAATACGCTCTCTGCTGGACGGCGTAGTCGCCCAAAATAATCAATATCAAGCGTCCGATCAGCAACGGATCAAACAATTGGCCGATCAAACTGGTCAAACCGCTCAAACGCAAATCGAAGCGCTGAAAGCGGAAATCGATCGCTTGAAAACCGAAAACAAAGCGGAACCCTCGGGGGCTCAGACAGTGTTGCCTCCCGATGCCGGCGCAAAGTCCCACTCAGCCAAGGAGCGCGTCACCAATGCCGACAATTTGTTTAATCCGCGGGCCTATCAAGACCCGGCGGCGATGCCTGTTGATCCGATTGCATCGAACCCGGCGCGGGACTCGGAGCGAAATGCTCTGCAAATCCGAGTGATCAAGCAAGCTGCCAGCACCGATCCTGAAACCAAGAAAAAGGTCGAAGTCGCGGAGACCAAAAAAGCCGAACAAGAAAGCGTCCTCATCCCGGCAGGCAGTATTTTATCGGGCAACCTGTTGAACGGTATGGATGCCCCAACCGGGAGTAGCGCACAGAAAAACCCATTTCCGGTGTTAGTGCGCTTAAAAGCCGACGCGATTCTACCGAACCGGTATACGGCCGACGTCAAAGAGTGTTTCGTGGTCAGCTCAGGATTCGGCGACTTGAGTTCGGAACGCGCCTACATTCGGGCGGAATCCATTTCCTGTGTACGCCAGGATGGCGGTGTTATCGAAGTGCCCTTGGATGCGTATGCGGTGGGCGAAGACGGCAAGGTTGGTATTCGCGGCCGCTTCGTCAACAAGCAAGGCGCTTTACTGCGCAATGCGCTGTTGGCCGGCTTTCTGCGCGGATTCTCGGATATGTTTGGTCGGACGCAAACCCAGGTGCTGGCGTTAGCTGGACCCGCTGGCGTGGCGACAACCCCGTTTCAACGCTCCTTTAGCCAGGATTCGATAGAGGGAGGGGCTTTACGGGGAACCGGGTACGCCATGGAGCGCTTGGCAAATTATTACATCGACTATGCGGAGAACCTGTTCCCGGTGATCGAGATCGATGTGACCCGCAAGATCAATTTAGTCGTGCAACGCGGCACCAAGTTGCGGTTGCTCGAAAAAAGTTAATCAATGAATGGAGACCCCATGAAATTCCTCCCTGCAATTTTCCTCTTAGTGGTGTCCAGTCTGGCTGTCGCCGGTCAGCCACCAGTGGCAAGTCCTGAAGTCTCGACACCGACCGAGGCCGCATTGTTTGCGAAAGGGGCCATTAACGCGATGAAGGCCTTGCCGATCGATGGCTTCAATATGGTAGAAGCGGGCGGCGAGACCTACTTCATATCCCGCAACGGCCGATTTGCCTTCAAGGGCCAATTAATGGATACCTGGTCGAAAACACCGATTACCCGGATCGAACAAGTCGATTCCGTGATGAATCGGATTCCGCTAGCCGACATGAAACTCAACATCGACGAACTCGGCCCGGTGCTGGTGGGCAAGGGCAAAACCCCGGTTGTGGTATTCGTCGATCCGCAATGCCGCTACTGCAAAAAGTTGCAGCAGCAGCTACCGGCGCTCGCCGATCGTTACACCTTCAAGATTATCCCGATCGCGGTATTGGGACCGGAGTCGACGATTCTGGTCAACAAAATCGAATGTCTGCTCCAAACCAAGGACAAGGAAAAGGCGACTACCGCACTACTCAATCAGGACTACGCCGGGTTGCCGGAACAGCTTCCAGGCAGCTGTGACAAGGAGCCTATGCAGAAAGCGGTGATTACTTCCGCCATCTTGGGATTGACCGCGGTGCCGTTTGTAATTGCCCAGGACGGCCGTACCCACAAAGGCGCCCCGGACGATTTAGCCGGTTGGCTGAATAGCACTCAAAGCGTCTCAACTGCAAAACAATAAGGTGAAACGCATGTTCAGATCAGTTTTGTTGATCGTGTTGGTACCGCTACTCGGTGCTTGTACGCTGATTCCGGATTCGTATGGTTGTAAAGGGATGCCGGATGATCCGATTTGTATTTCCGCCGAACGCGCCTATCAAGTGACCGATAATGCGTTGCCTGCCGGTGAGGGAACTGCACCCAGCGAAGCGACCAAGCCGCAACCAGTGACCCTGACCGGCAGTGGCCGGGAACAATCGCCAATGCCGCATATCGAGGATCCCACCCCGATACGCACGCCATCCGAAGTCATGAGAATCTGGATCGCGCCCTGGGAGGACAAAGACGGCGACTTGAACGTATCCGGTTATGTGTTTACCGAGATAGAGCCGAGACGTTGGATGATCGGCAAGAAATCCGTAACGCAAAATCCGCAATTGCGCGCCCTGCAAGTGGAACAACGTGAACCGCCCAAAAAGGATAAATTCGATCTCGATGGACTGGTGGACGGTAAAAAAATGGGGGGAGGTGGTGGCAAAATGCCGGAAGGATTCGAGTCGCTGTTAAAAGCAAAATCGCCGTTTTAGCAATCGAATAAACCACCAGGCGGTGAGTTAGGCGTTAGGTCGCCAACCGGGCGTTGCCGCGCCCGAGATTTGGGTTTAACGCCTATTTACTCACTTTTCTGAAAGGTATAACCATGAAACAAATGAAAAATCTGGTAAAGATCAAATTGTTGGTCGCCCTTGTCGCCGTGGCGGGAATGTTTCTGTTTTCCTCCGAATCGTTTGCCGGTACCGGTAGTACCGAATTCAACGCCGTGTACACCTTGTTGACCAACTGGATGCAAGGATCGTTGGGCAAATTGATTGCGGCGGCGTTTATCGTCGTCGGGCTGATTGCCGGCGTATTGCGCAATTCCCTGATGGGTTTTGCGGTCGGTGTCGCCGCCGGTCTGGGTTTGTTTACCGCCCCTGGCATCATCAACGCCGTCGTTACCGCGACGTGGTAATCCTATCGATTCCGTAATCGATAGACCGTGATCTTGGTTTGGAATTGCAATCCTTTAAGTGATTGTGATCACACCTTGGATAACGAGGTCCGGCGGGAAACCGCCATCTGACTTTCAGGATGGGTCATGAAAGTGAGTCCTCGGAATAACCAGAATGGCCGGTTAAAGGTCCAGGTTTTTAGCAGCGATGGTACCGAGCTGGTGCCGTGTAATGCGGCAAGAGCCAGAAGGCTTGTCAAAAACAAGAAAGCGAAGGTTCGTACCGTTAACCCTTACTCGATAGAGTTAAACAGAAGCGTAAACCCCGATGCCTAAACAGAGTTACCACAGAATCGACAATTTATTCTCCGTGTTGGCGTTCGATCCCGATAACAATCTGTTCTTGGGAGAAGACGCCAGCTTGGGATTCGGTTTTTTGTGCGAGCCGCTTTTCGGAAACGATCCGTCGATCGCCGATCGCATCAACGTTTTGTTGAACCAGGAATGGCCGATCGACACCTTGCTTCAGGTTGGCCTATGGGCGTCTCCCGATATCGACACAGTGATGGCCACTTTGAAGACGCGCCGAATGGAGCAACAAAATCCGTTGTATCAAGCCTTGGTGGCGTCCAATGTGGACTATCTGCGTGGAGCCACTCAGCATCCGATCGATAAAGCCTTGCCGACACGAGTTAGGCGGTTTCATGTGCTGGTGACTGCGAAGATACCGTTGTCGGGGGCAAAACCCACTCAGAAAGAATTGAGACATGCGTCGGAATTGCGCTTGGCCGCGTTTCAAGCGTTAGCGACGAGTGGATTAAGGCCAAAGACATTGACGGCCGACGTGTATGTGCGTCTGTTGAACACGATGTTGAATTGGCACCCCGAAGCCAGCTGGCACGATCTAGTGGTGCCCGAGTGCGATCCGCGTAAATTGATCCGCGAACAATTATTCGATTTCGATAACGAACTGGCGGTCGATCAGACCGGCGTGACTCTTGGCAGCAAACGGGTGAAAACCTTATCGGTCAAACGGCTGCCGGATCAAGTGTATTTTGGCTCGGCCCTGAGCTATTTGGGGGATCTACTGAGCGGAGCCCGTGGTATTCGCGACAATGTGTTGATCTCCGTCACACTGCATTACCCGGATTCGGAAGCCACACGGATGAAATTGGAGACCAAGCGTCAATTCACCGCCAATCAGGCGGTGGGACCGCTATTAAATATCGTTCCGCAGTTAGCGATCCGAAAACACAATTTCGACTTACTCTTCGACGCGCTGAACGATGGTGATCGCCCCATCCGCACTTATTTCGGCATGGTGTTGTTCTGCGATCCTCATGAAGAATCCCAAGCCGTGTCCAATGCGCGCACCTATTACCGGGAGCTGGGTTTTCAGCTGCTCGAAGACCGGTATTTTAGTTTGCCATATTTTCTGAATTGCCTGCCATTGGGCGCGGAACTCAGCCAAGTGCAAGTGAGTAACCGCTATATCACGATGGCAACCCGTCACGCGATTCCGCTGTTGCCGATGTTTGCCGATTGGTCGGGGACTGGTTCGCCGGTACTTAACTTTATTTCGCGCTCAGGACAACTGGTCAATGTCTCGTTATTTGATTCCGGATCGAATTTCAATTGTTGCATCGCCGCGCAATCGGGGTCCGGTAAATCTTTTCTGACCAATGAAATTATCGTCAATTATCTCACCGAAGGGGCGCAGATCTGGGTAATTGACGTCGGCCGCTCCTATCAGAATCTGGCCGACACGCTGGATGGCGAATTCATGGAATTTACGGCTGACAAACAGATTTGCCTGAATCCCTTCGAGTTGGTGCAAAACTGGGAAGACGAAGCCGATGTGGTGGCCGGATTGGTTACCGCGATGGCGGCACCCACCGAAAAACTCAGCGACTTTCAGACCGCCGGATTAAAGCGGATCTTAAAAGGGCTGTGGGATGAAATGGCGCAAAAGATGACCGTCGACGATATCGCTCAGCGGTTGCGGGCTGAATCCGACCAAAGACTGAAGGATGTCGGCGAACAGCTTTTTCCCTTCACGTCGACCGGCGAATATGGCCGGTTCTTCAACGGCGTCAACAATGTTCGGTTTCAGAATAGTTTTACCGTGTTGGAGTTGGAGGAATTGAAGGGGCGCAAACACTTACAACAAGTCGTGTTGCTGCAATTGATCTATCAGATCCAACAGGAAATGTATCTCGGAGAGCGCGATCGGCGCAAGATCGTGATCATCGACGAATCCTGGGATTTATTGAGTATGGGGGACGCAGCGACCTTCATTGAACATGGTTATCGACGGTTCCGAAAATACGGCGGTGCCGCGGTGACGATTACCCAGTCGGTCAACGATTTGTATCGCTCGCCGACCGGCCGAGCCATCGTCGAGAACTCGGCCAATATGTATCTGTTAGGCCAAAAACCGGAAGCGATCGACACCATTAAAAACGAGAATCGTCTGCCGCTCTCCGATGGCGGAATCCAATTGCTCAAATCGGTTCACACTATCCCCGGCGTCTACTCGGAAATTTTCTTTATCACCGAATACGGTCAAGGCATCGCCCGGCTGGTGGTCGATCCCTACAAACGCTTGCTGTATTCGACCAAGGCCGAACACGTCAACGCGATCAAAAATCTGAAACGGCAAGGCTATTCGACCGATGCCGCCATCCGCCATTTATTGCTACAACAGGAAACACGCCATGTCGCTTAAATCATTGATTGCCGTTGTTTTGGCCACCATTGCCGTCAGTGTGTCGTCCAGCTATTGGCTGGTAAGGCATTCGCTATCGACCGAGTTGGAAAAACTGAACTTATTGACGCCGGTGTTCGTGATAGACCGGACCGGGTGGACCCGAAATCTGTCGAAAGACGCCAGTCAAGATACCATCACGCACGCCATGAATGAATGGCAGGCCAAAATCTCGCATTTGGTGGATTCCGGTTTCGTGGTGGTCGATGCGAACATGGTGGTCGGTGCGCCGGAGGATGTCTATGTCGGTGAGTAACCCCCTCAATCAAAAGGTATTTTGGTTTAAAAAAGCCCTCCCGACGCTGATCGCGATTGTGATTTGCGGTGCTTATCTAGAAAATCGGTTTCGCATTGGTATCGACGATCAGAAAGATCGGTGTTTGCCCGGCAATCACCGCTGGTTCGTGGTCGACACCTACGCCAAAGACATTCGCCGAGACGATCTGGTGGCGTTTGCCGCGGATCAACGCATGGCCATGGCGCCCTGGTTTTCGTTTACCCACATTGTGATCAAGATCGCGACCGGTGTGGGTGGCGACACCGTAACGGTCGATACTCAAACCGCGCGAGTGAACGGTAGCGTGGTCTCCGAAGGGTTGGCGTTGGCGGGTAAATTAAAGCAACCGGCCGCCGCGTTTATTCGGACCGAGATTGTCACAGACGGCGAATTGTGGGTGACCGGCACAACCGAGAATAGCTTCGACTCCCGCTATTGGGGTGTGGTGCATCCCGATCAGATTATCGGCAAAGTCTATGCGTTGCCATTTTAAGCCCATAGCGGTGGCGGCGGTATTGATCGGTGGGTCGGTACCAATGGCCGGCGCCGATACCGATTGGCTGGAGCGTTCGAAGGCGTTGATGCAACACGCTCAACAAGGACCGCGTCCGGCCTGGTTGGACGCCAATCCACACGCCGCGAATGCCAAGGCGCAGGCCTTGGAAACCTTAAAGCATGCGCCTTCACCGCGACCATTCGCCAAGCCGGAGCGGGATCAACGCCGGCATTATGTCCTGTACGCTTCGACGTCCTTGGGTCGGGCCGGCCTGCTCAATCTATTCGAAGCGGCCGCCGGCCGAGACGATGTGTTAGTGGTTTTCAGGGGCATACGCGACGGTCAGCGGGTGCAGGAATTTATTCGCGAAATTCATGGTTTGGCGCAAACGCTGGATGCTCAGAGGGTTCCGTCTATCGAACTGGATCCGACCCGTTTTCAGAATGCCCATATTCAGGTGGTGCCGAGTTTGACGGTGGAGGAGGGCGACCGTGTTCTGGCCAAGGTGGAAGGGGTTACCGATATCGCCTGGTTGGAGGCACAGTTAAAATCGCGTCAGGCGCCGGATGATCGAGTCGTGGATCTGGGCGTACACGGCGATACGCAGGCTATCGCCGAGCTGGATTTGATCGAGGTGATGAAGACGCGAATGGCCGGCATCGATTGGGCAGCTAAGAAACGCGAAGCACAGGCCCATTTCTGGCAAAAAGCCGAACTATTATCGCTCGTGACGGCACGACAAGATCGCGAGCGGTTGATTGATATCACCGTGACGGCGCCAAGAGACGTCGTCACCCCGGCAGGACAGATCATCGTCCGACAAGGGCAGCGCATCAATCCGCTGAGTCAACTGCCTTTTACCCAGCGTCTGGTGGTCTTCGATGCCACGCAACCCGATCAAGTCGCGGCAGCTGAGCGCGAGGGAAAGGCGGTAACAGGCCGTCCGGTGACGTATTTGATTACCGGGTTGGAACGGGACCAAGGATGGCAGGCGTTCAATGCGCTCGAAGAACGGTTGGGACAATCGGTGTTCTTACTCACCGCCGACGTGCGGCAACGTTTTAATCTCGAAGCGGTTCCCAGCGTTGTCGAACAAGACGGCATGCACATCAAAGTTAGAGAAATCGCGGTGGCAGGCCATGACTAAACCAGCGACGTGGTTGCAACTTGTATTGCTGTGTGCGTGTTTGTGTTCGAGCCAAGCACGTGCTGCCGACGCCCTATGTCCGGACGCGGAACTCTGGTCGGGGAAATTGATTACCGATATTTGCTGGGGTTGTTTGTTTCCGATTCGGCTGGCAGGCGGTGTGCTGGATTTTCGCGCGCCGCAATCGAAAGGTAGCGGCGACTCATCCGTGGGCGACGATTTGGTTCCGTCGTCCGCCGCCAGCAATATCTATTGCGTTTGCGATGGCAAAGAGCTTATCCCGGAAGTGGGTATGACCATGGGCTATTGGGGTCCGGCCAGGGTCGTGGAGTTGGTGCCGAATCCTTGGTGCGCGCCGACGCTCGGCGGCACAAAAATCAATCAGTCGAATGTGCGATTGTGGGGTGGTTCGTCGCCTGTTGTATACGACACTGATGAAATAGTCTTCCTCAATTATCACTATTACGCATTCCCGATATACGTCATGCTCGATCTATTCTGGGAAGATCGGTGCTTTGCCGACGGATACAAAGATTTCGATTTGCTGTATGTCTCGGAACTGGATCCGACCTGGAACAATGATGAATTGGCATTCTTCACCAATCCTGAGGTCGTATTATTTGCCAATCCAGTGGCATTGGCGGCGTGTTCGTTCGATGCTATTGCGGCGTCCGCCGGCCGGCCGATTGACGAAATGTTCTGGTGCGCCGGGGCCTGGGGTGGCATCTATCCGTTGTCCGGTCACGCCCATCCCGGTGAAGGCATTGCGCCGCGTCAAAGCAGTTTGTTGATGACACGAGCTACGGCCGCACTGCATCGGCGCGGCCTGGCCCATAGAACCGTTGGCGATGATCACGTCTGCGGCGGGACGATTTCCCCGTTTATTCCGAAATCCCAATACGCTACCACCATGTTTTACCCAGTGGCCGATACCCAGAGCAAACATGCGATTGGCGAAAGTGATTTGCTATGGGGAGCAGGCCATTCTTATCCCGGTTCCGGCGAATACCACGTCTACATATTGTGGCGATGGACTGACTGTTGTATAGGATTTTAAGATGGCTATCGAATTTTCCGAGCGCACATCTACCCGAGCCATTTGCCATTTCTTGATGGTGTTGTTGATTTGGGTGCCGACCCATGCGGTGGTCGCTGACACTATGAGCGAATCAGCCAAAATTGGACAACAGACCGGTGAAAGCGCCGTCAGCGGGTTTGTAATGCCGACACTCAGCGCCGATCAAAAAAGCTTGGTCCTTTTTCCCAATACCGGTAAGGACGTATCGGTCCCAATCAGCGAATTGTATCCGGATTCAGAAACGGGTAACGCCACGACCTTCACCCAGTTGTACGGCAAAAACGCAGCGACCATCAAAGCCGGCAACGACATGCAAACGAGCATGGAAAGCCAAACTAGCCATACCGGCGAAGCGTACCGGACTCTAATCAAGTCGGCGAATCGGGCGCATCCCAATCTATTCGATGATCCCATCTGGGGAACGACGGATTATGTCATGCAGAACCACGATCTGTTCTCGCAATATTTCACCGACTGTAATAAGGAGGTCAAGGCGACACTCACCCCCGGTAAAGGCACGCAACCGGATTACAAAACCTGTCGGCGTAACCCTCCCATTACCAATACCTGCGTCGCCAGTCACGATGTACTGCTAGAGCCGGTCATTCTACCGGCCCAAGGCGAAACCAAAATTGCATCCTGTGGGGACGGATGCGTGGATCTTTGGGTGGGCATTGTGGGTGACAACTACTGGTGCGACGGCGGCTGCGCCCATCCCACTGTGTCCAGCCAATACATTGTGAAGCATCCGGAAGCGATCATTTCCGCGACCATCCTGTATGCCCAATGGGATGACTATATGCGGGTTCATATCAATGACCAGCTGGTCTGGACGGGTTACAACGGCTGGGCACCGTCGCCCAAGTGCGAAATGTCGACCAGTTGGCAGGCCTATCCCAACATCAATGTGACAGAACCTTTTGTCAACGCCCGGAAGAATTCCATCCTGAAATTCAATGCGGAGGCATTGGTCTCAGGATGCGGCGAAGCCTTTGCGCAAATCCGACTGAAATACGATCCGCTGAAAATTATTATTCGGGACGAATGGACCATGAACGACAAGTCCTGCCAGAACCTAATTAAGGCGGCGGACGACGGAATTTGCAAAAACGTGAAAACCACATGTGATATCAACGCCGGGATCAAGATCGGGGACAAATATTGCATGGCCATCACCACTTCGGTGGGGCAAATGTGGGTGTGCGAACCGAATTTCAAAGACGCACCTTTCAAAAATATTCCGGAAACCTGCACCAAAGCGACCATGACCGCGACGTGCAATTCCAACGATATTCCGTGTTGGACAAAGCCGGACGGAACTAAACAGTGCGTCAGCGATATTGAAGCTCAGGTGCCGGAGACCTGCGCAACCCTGGAAGCGCGCGGCTGTGCCTTCGTCCGATCCGAGTGCGTCGACGGGACGATTGGCGCTAGCGGAAAGTGCTGGCTGTATCAGGATACCTATGATTGCGGAAAGGAATTCGGCGTGATAAAGGCGACGGCGTCCGTGAAACCGGACTGCGGCGAAACGGTGCGCTGTATGGGCGAAGATTGTGTTGATATTACCCGCACACAAAGCCAGGATTTTACCAATGCCTTGGCCGCGTTGAATTCGGCACAACAAGCGGCGATGGATAAAACCTGTAGCGATCCGAAAGATGTGACCACCTGCAAGGTCTTCGAGGGCAAGGGAGGGTCATGCAAAGTAGTCAATCTGACCAGTGAAATCGATTGCTGTAAATCGCCAACCTCCATCGGCATCGGCGAGTACATCGATCTGATGTACAAGGTCAGTAAAACCCACAACATTGTCATGCGCTTGGATAAAACCAACCCGATTCGCGGGGCATGGCAAACCTTAAGCGACCCTTTGATCGATGCCGGTGAGGCGGTTTATACCCCCATTAAAACAGCCTGGGATAATGTGTTGCTTGAGCTCGATTCTGTCGTCGATAACATTGGCTCCGAGTGCACGGCCACCTTTTCTAAATCAGCGTATTTTAATGTGGTCAGTTCATTGCGGAATATGGCTATGGAAAAAATGGTTTCCTGGACTGCTGATATTTTTGGTCCACAAGCAGCGAATGCGCTATTTAGTGTGGCAGGTAGTCAAGGGGCGTCCTCAGCTGTGGATGCGGCCGGTAATTTGCAAGGGACTGGTGCGAACCTCCAGTTAGGAGGAGGGGCGGCTTATATCGGGACGATGCTCAACGTCATCATGATCGCCTATGCCATCTATCAAATTCTGAACATGGTCGTGCAAATGATCTACAAGTGCGAGCAGAAAGAATACGAATTGATGGCCAAAAACGCCGTGAAAGCCTGTAGTTTTGTCGGACAGTACTGCGGCTCCAAGATACTGGGGATGTGCGTTCAACAGAACTACGCCTATTGTTGTTTCAACTCGCCGTTGGCCAGAATACTGCAGGAACAAATCCGGCCGCAATTAGGCAAGGACTTCGGACCGCCTAAGTCGCCCCAGTGCGAAGGCATTGCAATCAGCGAACTGCAAAAAGTCGACTGGAGCAAGGTTCATCTGGACGAATGGATTGGTATTCTCACCAGTACCGGGCGCTTACCGACGGCGCAAACCCCGGAAAAACTCAATTTGGACGTGTTGACCGGCGCTAGTTCCGATTTGAATTATAAGGGCGACCGTCGCAATACGGCGGACCGCAATGTTCTGCGGTTGCAAGGCATCGACATGAACCAGACCCGGCAAGACGCGGAGGAGCAAGGCTGGTCTATGGGTCCATATATGGTCCGCCCCGTATTGCAAGAAAAATTCACCAGTAACATAAAGAAAATATTGCGCCCATATATCCGGCCTGTAATTGAGGATTAAACGACCTCGGGCCCTGATGGACTTCGCGCATTCCGACCTCATCAGGTCTTCGGCTTCTAAAG
>NZ_JBVVNO010000032.1:0-17608 GCF_056850255.1 Methylomonas sp. Uni0011 | reverse complement strand
TCTCTTTATTTTTTGTTTCTTTCATGATCTGCGCTAATTCAACTGTCATTTTAAAATGACTATCTTGGCCCACTTGAGCCGGTTGGTGAAGTGGGGCGGACCATTCCATTAGGTCTAGCAATTAAGCGTCCTAGAAAGGTTTTGCTATATTCTAGACCTGACCCCTTTTCTCATAAATTGTCGCTTTGTGGACCGTTTTCGGTGGATATACGGAACCATCAAATAACCAGTTGGGCATCATAGTTTCACCATGCGCTGCATATTCTGCAAACAAGACTCGGCTGGTTCGCGTAGCGTTGAACACATCATGCCTGAATCTCTCGGTAGCAAGAAACGAGTGCTGCCGCCTGGAGTAGTCTGCGATAAATGCAACAACTACTTTGCTCGGGAGGTTGAGGGACCTCTTCTGAGTCATCCATCAATGAGGAATATCCGAGCCTGGCACCAAGTGCCAAACAAGCGCGGAAGAATTCCATCGCTTCTTGGTCACATTGGCGGAACAGACGTGGCTGTCGGATTCCGTCGCGGACGTGATGGAAAGCTGGAGATTGATCCAGAATGCCTGCGCCATAGTGTGCGATTGGAGTCGGAATGGAAGTCCGGGCTTGAGAACGGCTTCCTATTCGTGATCGATTTGGATCCACCAAAGAAGGAAATGTCGCGTTTTCTTTGCAAGATGGCGCTTGAAACGTTCGCCGAGAGGCTCCTGCATGGCGAAGACGGCACAGAAAGAATGATAGATGAGCCGTTCTTCGACAACATTCGGAACTTCGTCCGCTACGGACGGGGAGTCTTCGAGTGGCCATATTCTCAGCGCCGCATTTATCCAGATACAACGCTGATGCGACATCCCGATACAAAGAAATGGGTGCCGGTTGGGTTTGGGTGCACGTTGTTCACGACAAAGCGCTTGGAAACGCTATTCGCGTTCTGTCTTTACGGTATGGAGTTTGTCATCAACATTGGAGGGCCTTCCATTCGGGGCTACGAGGAGTGGCTGGAAGACCATGGACATATCAGTCCGATGGTGGAGCGTACCGGATGTCGCCTAGTAACGAAGGGTGAAGGTCGCTCGAAGCAACATTATCTTTACGGCGATTTTCAGGAGCGTGAAGGTATTGAGTTCGACCGACGTCATGGGTATTGCCCTGAGTCTATGAAATAGTGCCCCTGATGCCCGCCCAGCAGCAAATAGCCTTGATGGAATCGAGGATTTGAAGGCTAACTCGCCTTCAATTGCCGAGCTTATCTTCCAAACGGTGCGGCCGACGCCCTCGATTCCGCTAACGGTGCATCGAGGCTGCGCGAGGCTTCCGGCAGGGCCAACTGGTACAGTTTCGGTTGACTCGATTGAATCCGCTGTAGAACAGAATGATTGCTCAAAGCATCGGCGTTCAAAGCCAGCCCATATCAAGTCGCACCTTAAATTCCAATAGGTCAAAATTTAAACCGGGCGAGTTTGGGCTCGCCTAGTTAGTTTCAGCCATTTGTCAGCCGTTCAATTCCGGAATATTGGTCGCCAACCGGGACCGTAACAAACCCAGCTGTCTTTGCAATTCGTCTTCGGCGTCGCCGATGTTTTTGAAGGCCTGCAAGACTTTTTGATCGTTCAGTGCAGCCGGATGATTTGCGTCGACGAAATCCAGGATTTCGGAGTCCATTTCGCTCATGCTTTTGACGATTTCTTCCATTTTGTCCAAGACCGCGCGTAATTCGTTTAAATCTTTAGCCATAAATCTCTCATTCGTTTGGATTATTATCATCAGCTGACCGTTGGGCAACGTTGTCTATACGGTCTGGTTAGTCCGGCATTTGCGGCCGAATTCTTTTCTTCCTGGGTCATTCGCCAAATCGGCGTAACCGCGGATTACACTGTCGGCAACGCCAATTACGGCAGGCCAAACAGCACGTTAAGCCAAGGTCGCCGCTGCCATCGCCTGTTTGCCGGGTTCATTTACGATGCTCGTTCCAGTAAGGCATTGCGGGCTTCGGTAATTCGAATGAATTGCTCGTGGCTGCCGCCGACGTCGGGGTGGGTTTTTTGGGCGAGGCGCCGAAATGCGGTTTTAATCTGGGAGGCTTTCAGTACGCCGTCGAGCGGCAGGTGCAATGCTTCCCGGTGTCGCCGTTCGCTGAAGCGGCGATCCTGGCTGGGGGCCTGAAAACGGCTTTGGTGGTGCCGGGCCTGGTATTCGTAAAGTCTTTCCTGCGCCGCGCGGCGGAGTTTCAACGACTCCCGGCGCAACTCCACTTGGTCGTCCTGCCATTTTTGCCGCGACATTACTGTGCAAGCTTCGAAGCCTATCCAACCGTTCGTTTCCAGCTCGTCGAGGTTGAACGGGCCGACCATGTCGTAGGGCTCTTCCAGCCAGGCATACCTCGCCTGCGGACTGGCTTTAATCAGGCCGATGGTCACGGTATCGGCGATGCCGAGCGAGCCGTTCCAAATGACCCATCGCTGTTCTTCTTCCGGCCACGGATTGTGGTGCATGGTCTTTACCTGATTGGCTGATGAGCAAGAATTTTCTGTTAAGCCAGCAAGATGAATACCAAGCACGACAGCGGTTGGAGAAGTGTCGCCAGCCGTGGTTTGTTAGCGCGTTAAGCCCTATCCGGGCGAATGGAATCAGGGGTTTGGGGTACGAATGGGTAGTGGAAAACTGACAAACTGTCAGGTTTGGAACAAGGCGGTTGGTTTGTCGATTTCTAAAGGGCTGCGGCCGAATCTGCCGAGCTTTGCGTTGTCAGTCCGCTTGGCCCATCCTGACCAGCCTGGACGGCGTTGCGCAATCCAGGCTCCGTGCGGCGTAATCAGAGCGTTCTGAGAGACATTCGACCCAGGCCGAGGCCAAGGGAGCGAGAATGGCTATGCCGTTAAAGCGTTCAAGATCGGGTCACCGACTATAGACGCCTGATATATCCATCGTCTCGAGCGCCAAACATTTGCTTCAGCCGCGGAAATTTTGCAATCGCGTTGGCTAATTTCATTAGCGTGGCGTAATCCTTCATATCCACGGGTTTGAAGACACTGCGGCTGACATGAAAATCCGAAAAACCATCGGGAGTTGGGTAAAAACCGGGAGTGGGTAGAGGCACTTCGCTTTGATGATAGGTTTCCTGCAACCTTTTTCCCTGAATTTGGTTCGGACTAAAACCGTCTATCATGTCCGGTTCGACGTTCATTATGCTGTAAGAATACGATTCGGTTACCAGCTCTCTGCCTATGTTGTTTGCCTGGCCATGCGCCTGGGTGATGTGGCCGTTCAGAAACAGAATCTGGGCGACGTCACCGACTTGTTTGGTTTTTATGGCGCCGTTTTCATCTCTCGATTCGGTAACAAAATACACTGTAGGATTATTGTCCAAGTCTCCACTGTAGCCAATTATGTTGTCCGGCCGATATAAATAGTCGCAATATCCCATCGTTTACCTACCTTCTTTAAGATTAAGCTTTTGTTGTTTTCCGCGGTTTGGTTTGGCTTTAGCCAGGGTAGCGCATAAATTCAGTTAAATTTTTGCGGGAGGTTCAACCGGTTTTCGCGCAAAACTAATTCAAGCGGTTTTGGGTTAACCGCCGACTCTCGGCAACGCCAGCAGCCAAGCAAAGTGCTGCAAACCTGATGCAATTTCCGGCCGTTTCGGGTGATTGCCGATTCCGTATCGACTTTCCGGTGATGCAGCTTGTTTGGCAGCAGCAAGCAAAACTGTAGTCGAAATCGGCGTTGGTGCCGGACAAAAATAGGAGCGGCTTTCGGAGTCCGTCATGGCGCCCCAGCAGCCCCAAGTACAAGATACCCGTTAGCGTCCGGCTAAGCGGCCATTAAGCTGAACCGAGAACAATCTGCCGCAACTGAAACAGTCCGCGAAGGAGGATATATGTTCAGACTATTAGCAATCACGGTATTTTGTTTATCGTTTTCCGGTGTGGCGGCCGCGCACGGCGGGGATTGGGGCTATGGTCGCCACCATCATCACCACAGACATCATCACCCCCGTTTCTGGGGCTACGACCGGCCTTACTATCCCGCGTACTCTCAGCCGTATTGGGGTGTTCGCCCCATACCGCCGGGGTATCGCGAGCTGACGCCGCCCAGATACTACCGCTATGACCGATACGGGCCGGATCGGGATTTTGACTACCGGCGAGGCTGGTAGTCATGCGTCGCTACCTGCGTTTATTGTTTTTGCTGGCCGGACTGATGTTGCTGTCGGGATGTGTGGCCTATGTGCCCTACGGCCAGCGTTCGGCCGGTTACTACGCGCCTTACGGCGGCTATGGCTACGACGCCGGCCCGCACCACGGCGGTTGGCATCATCGCCATCACCGCCACCATTGGCATCACTGATTGCCGTCGCTTAGCCGATCCTGGCCGGGTGTCGGAATATTTGACGGCGTCAGCCGTGCGTGCGGGATCTGACGGCCGGCGTTGGCGTATCGGTCCTCGAATTTGCTGAGTTCTGACAGCCGATCGAGGCGATCGCGCTAGGTTGTGAGTGTCGCGTTTTTTGACAATTGCCGCTGGGTCGTAGCGGTGTTCGGCTGTTGTCGGCTTTGATTTTCAAAAGGTTTTATGCCCAGGTTCGCTTTATGCAGGTGTTTTGACGCCACAAAACCATATACCGGGGGCGATTATGAACACCTTACACCATCACCCGAAAATCGCAGATTTTGCCCAGGTTGCCGTAGTTCAAGCCAAAGCCATCGACGGGCATAAGATATTGGCTTACTTGGCTTGTTTTGCCGATGTCGCGCTGGCATTGACTGTCCTGATCTCGATTTGCTGTTCCAGCCTGTTATTGCTCTGCACCAGCTTGGGTGTGATTTAAGTACCCGAAGCACAGGCGATGCCGCTAAACCCATAGTTAGGGTTGCAATTGTCTGGGCAGTAGCCGAGCGGTCAGGTCCAAGATTATTACGGATCTGCCGGTCGGCTTTCACCAAATCCGGAGGCTTCATCGGCCGACATTGATTGACTTCCGCTACTCCGCCGATAAGCTAAGCCGATTTGGCTTGGGTGGCACTCAATATGGTCCGACGTATCGCTTGTTTGGATAATCTGCGCGGTTTGGTCATGATATTGATGACGCTAGACCATACTCGCGATTTTTTCAGCATCTCTCATTTCGATCCTACCGATTTGCAGAAAACTTCTGCGGCATTGTTTATGACCCGCTGGATTACCCATTTCTGCGCGGCGGTGTTCGTGTTTCTGGCTGGTACCAGCGCCTGTTTGTGGGCAGCTAAACGTGGGCCGGCCGCACCGGTCAGCGGCTTTCTGGCCAAGCGCGGTTTGTTATTGCTGCTACTGGTTGTTACGGTTGAAGCTTGGGCCTGGAATTTTCGTGCCGATTTGCGCCACGTCGACGCCGGCGTGTTGTGGGCGCTGGGTTGGTCGATGATGGTTTTGGCGGTGCTGGTCAAATTGCCGCTGGGTTGGGTGGTCTCCATCGGCGTCTTGATGGTTGTCGGCCATAACGTGTTTGACGGCTTGAAACCGGCCGAGATGGGGTGGTTCGGTCCGTGGTGGTCGGTGTTGCATACCGGCGATGACATCGATTTCGGCGGCGGGTTTGTGTTGAATCCTTACTATCCCCTGATTCCGTGGATCGGGGTGATGGCCTTGGGCTACGGTTTCGGCCATTTGTTGGATGCAGAGCAATGGCGTAAACCGCGGCGGCTGGCGTGGTTGGGCGGCGGCTTGTTTGCTGTTTTCATATTACTGCGCTACAGCAATTCATACGGCGATCCGCAGCCGTGGCAAGCTTACCCCGATCCGGTATTTACGTTGTTGTCGTTTTTAAACTGCCACAAATATCCGCCGTCCTTGTTGTATCTATTGATGACGCTGGGGCCGGCATTGATGTTTCTGGCGCTTGCGTCCCGGCCGATAGTGGTGGTGCAGGTGTTCGGCAGAACGCCGTTGTTTTACTATCTGATCCATCTCTATGCAATCCACGGTTTGGCGGTGCTGGTGGCCTTGGTTAGCGGTGGACCGGTGGCGGTCGTGGCCGGCGGCGGTATCTGGCAAAAAGATTGGCCGGCCGATTACGGCTTCGGACTGCCCGGCGTTTACGGCGTCTGGCTGCTGGTGTTGATGATGCTGTATCCGGTTTGCCGTTGGTTCGAGGCGTTCAAAGCGGCGCGGCCGCAGTGGCGTTGGTTGCAATATTTATAGCCAAGGGCTGCCGGTACGTGCATAACCGTTTACGCGTTATCCCCCGTCCCCGTTATACTGAGGCAATTTGTCCGCTTAACTTGCTATGCAACCATATTTAGAGCTTCTGGCCGATATCATGGCCAACGGCGTCGATAAAAGCGACCGTACCGGCACCGGTACCCGTTCGGTTTTCGGCCGGCAAATTCGTTACAACCTGGCCGATGGGTTTCCGTTGTTGACCACCAAAAAACTGCACTTCAAGTCGATAGCTTACGAGTTGCTCTGGTTTT
This sequence comes from Methylomonas sp. Uni0011, assembly GCF_056850255.1. NCBI lineage: Bacteria > Pseudomonadati > Pseudomonadota > Gammaproteobacteria > Methylococcales > Methylococcaceae > Methylomonas > Methylomonas sp. Uni0011. Next base: position 11,160 of record NZ_JBVVNO010000032.1, on the reverse strand, counting down.
TGCGGGGCGACACCAATATCAAATACCTGAACGACCACGGCGTCACGATCTGGGACGAATGGGCAACGCCGGATGGCGAGCTGGGCCCGGTTTACGGCGCGCAGTGGCGCAACTGGTTGGGGCCGGATGGAAGGCGTTTCGATCAGATCGAGATTCTGGTCGATGGCTTGAAGCGCAAACCCGACTCGCGCCGGCACCTGGTCAGCGCCTGGAACGTGGGTTTTCTGCCGGACGAATCGATCGGGCCGCGCGAAAATGCGGCGGCCGGCAGGATGGCGTTGCCGCCGTGCCACGTGCTGTACCAGTTTTACGTGGCGAACGGTAAATTGTCCTGCATGATGACCCAACGCAGTGCCGACTGTTTTTTGGGCGTGCCGTACAACCAAGCCAGTGTGGCGTTATTGACGCACATGTTGGCCCAGCAATGTGGCTTCGAAGTCGGCGAATTGATCATGTCGTTCGGCGATGTGCACGTCTACCGCAACCATTTTGCCCAAGTCGAGTTGCAGTTGAGTCGCCAACCTTTGCCGCCGCCGCGTTTGCAGTTCGGCCGTCGGCCGGAGTCGATTTTCGATTATCGATTCGCCGATTTTCAGTTATTGGATTACCAAGCCCACCCGCACATTGCCGGAGCCGTGTCGGTATGATGGATTGCGGGTAGAGACGCAGTCGATGGCGTCTCTACCCGGCGGCCTCAGGCCGCGGTTGAATTCTGATTGCGGGAGTTTGACGGGTTATTTATTGCCGGCCTTGATATGTTCGACGGCTTCCTCGGCGGCTTTGGTCGCAACGTCGGCATGGCCCATTTTGCCGTGTTCTATCGCGCTTTCCAACGATTTGACGCCGGCATCGAGATGAGTTTTGGCTTCGCCTTTGGCAACTTCGGCGCCTTTTTTGGCATGAGGCAGAGCGGCTTCGGCGTGTTCTACCAGTACCGAGGCATGGCCGGCTTTGCCGTGGGTGACGGCCTGATTGGCGTGTTCCAGTGCGGTGGCGGCGTGTTCTTCTGCAAGGGCGCCGGTAGCGGCTAGCAACAGTGCGCTTAGGATAATGCTTGATAACGTTTTCATAATTCCCCCGAATTGATGTGTTTAGTGGTTCTGCGCACCCGCTTGGGTGCCAGCTAGAGACTGGAGGGGCGCGGAATGGTTCCGGCCAAATCCGCGTTATCGAATTTCAGGTGGCTGGCGGCAGAAGGATTGCCTGGACTTGCTTGCCGAATGTTTAATTGCCTGGAAAACTTAAACCCGAGGGTATCGATCCGGTATGAATAACGACAAACGTCTGGCCATTTTCGAACGTCTGGCCGAGGCCACGCCTAACCCCACGACAGAGTTAAATTACAGTTCGCCGTTCGAATTATTGGTGGCGGTGGTGCTGTCGGCACAGGCGACCGATAAGGGGGTTAATAAAGCTACCGCCAAGCTGTTTCCGGTGGCGAATACACCGCAGGCGATTTTGGCTTTGGGCGAAGACGGCTTAAAAGAACATATCAAAACCATTGGTTTATTTAACAGCAAGGCGGCAAATGTCATAAAACTTTGTCAGACTCTGTTGGAAAAGCACCAAGGCGAGGTGCCCCGCGAGCGAGAAGCGTTAGAGGCGCTGGCCGGCGTCGGCCGCAAGACGGCTAACGTGGTTTTGAATACCGCGTTTGGGCAACCGACCATCGCGGTCGATACCCATATTTTCCGGGTCGCGAACCGCACCGGTCTGGCGCCGGGAAAAAACGTGCTTGAGGTGGAGAAAAAATTGGACAAGACGGTGCCGAAATCCCACAAGAAAGATGCACATCATTTGTTGATTCTGCACGGCCGCTACATCTGTATCGCCCGCAAACCCCGCTGCGAGGCTTGTTGTATTGCCGACCTTTGCGAATTTAAGGACAAGAATCTAGCGTGAGTATGCAATAATCAGAATCGAAGCAGCAGGACGTTTGCCCGTCGTAATGCGGCCGGACGAAGGCCGGATAACATAATTACAAAAACGCACGAGAGGATAGCTAAATGAAAAAATTCAATAAATCTCCGTTGGCCGCTGCAATGGGCGGTGCCCTTTTGTCCGGTATCGCTGCGAACGCGCAAGCCGAGCCCAATCCGTTTGCGTTGTCGGAACTGGCCGGCGGGTACATGCAGGTTGCAACCTCACACGCCGAGCATTCCAACGGCAAAATCAGCCAAGGTGCCTGCGGTTCCAATGCGATGGACAGCAACGGTAAGAAAGTGGCTGCCGGCGCTAAAAAATCCGACGCGAAGAAAACCGAAGGTTCCTGTGGCGAAGGCATGTGCGGCGGCATGATGAGCGGCGGCAAAATGAAGCCGGGCATGGAAAACATGTGCGGTGCAATGATGAAAGGCAAGGAAGGCGCCTGCGGCATGGGCATGATGGGCGGTATGGATCATGGTAACGCCGACAAACCGAAACAAGCCGAAGAAGGTAGCTGCGGTGCGATGATGAATCCGGATAAAAAAGCCGGCGAACATAGCTGCGGCGCCATGATGAAAGGCGGCGAAGGCAGTTGCGGCAGCAAAATGGATGCCGACAAAGCGGCCGGCCATTAATTCTCCGACCTGACGGTATTGAATCGACGTTATGGATTTTCAGGATATACAGCAGCTGGTTATCGATTACGGTTATCTGGCCTTATTTATCGGTACCTATCTGGAAGGCGAAACCATTTTGGTGATTGCCGGCTTTTTGGCGCATAGCGGCTATTTGGCGTTGGAATGGGTCATGTTGACAGCGTTCCTCGGTACTTTTGCCGGCGACCAGACCTTTTTTTATCTGGGGCGGTGGAAAGGTATCTCCTTTTTGGAAAAAAGGCCGCTCTGGCACAGTAAAACCGACAAAGTGTTCGATCTACTGCACAAGCACCAGATACCGGTGATTCTCGGTTTCCGCTTTCTTTACGGCGTGCGTAACGTCACGCCGTTCGTAATCGGCGCCAGCAAGATTCATCCGCTTAAGTTTTTTGCCTTGAATTTTTTGGGTGCGGCGATCTGGGCGATAGCAGTCGGTTACTTGGGTTATACCTTTGGCCAGTTCGCCGAGTCCATCATGGGCCAAGTCAAAAAATACGAAATGTATATCCTGGGCGTGCTGGTGGCGATAGGCTTGGCCTTGTTTTGGCGTTCGACGCATAAACCGGAAGAGTAAGCGATGCGAAGCGTCCGCAATCTGGTCCATGGTGTCGGCCTGGGTTTGCGTCGTTCGTTTTTGAGCGAGATTGTCGAGCAGCCGCCGGCGCAAATCGGGTTTTACGAGGTAGCGCCGGAGAATTGGATGCCGATAGGCGGCAAGTTCGGCAAACAATTTCGGGCCATGACCGAGCGTTTCGACTTTGTTTGCCACGGCTTGTCTTTGTCCATCGGCAGCAGCGATCCGCTCGACGAGCAATTCGTGCGCGATATGAAACGGTTCATGGCCGAACACGGCATCAAGTTTTACAGCGAACACCTCAGTTATTGCAGCCACGGCGGACATCTGTACGATTTGATGCCGATGCCGTTTACCGAGGATGCGGTCAAACATGTCGCGGCGCGAATTCGCCGGGTGCAAGACATTCTCGAACAGCGCATTGCCATCGAAAATATTTCTTACTATGCCGCGCCAGGCCGGGAGATGACCGAGATTGATTTCTTCAATGCCGTCGTCGCCGAGGCCGATTGCGATGTGCTGCTCGACATCAATAACATCTACGTCAATAGCGTCAACCACGGGTACGACGCGGAAGCCTTTCTACGGGCTATGCCCGGCGACCGCATCGCTTACGCCCACATCGCCGGCCATTACGTTGAAGCCAAAGACTTTTTGGTTGATACCCACGGCGCGACGGTGATCGATCCGGTTTGGAAGTTACTGGAGACGGCTTACCGCCTGTTCGGCGTTTTCCCAACCTTATTGGAACGGGATTTCAACATTCCACCTTTGGCCGAATTGTTACAGGAAGTGGGCACGATCAGCGCCGTTCAACAGCATGCCGTTGCCGCCGAAAAACGGGTGGCGTGATGGCGGCATCTTTTCAAAGTACGCAACAGCGCTTTGCCGCCTATATCCGCGATCCGCATAGTAATCCGCCCCCGGCCGATGTCGAGCCTAGACGGATGGCGATGTACCGTGAATTGTTTTTCAACAATATAGACAGCTTCATCGCCAGCAATTTCCCGGTGGTCAGGGCGATTCTGGATGATGCCCAATGGCTGGAATTGACCCGGGATTTTTTTTCCCGCCACCGTTCCCGAACGCCGTATTTTTCCGAGATTGCCGAAGAGTTTTTGGAGTATTTGCAAAACGAGCGCAGCAATCCGGAGGATTATCCCTTCCTGCTGGAGCTAGCGCATTATGAGTGGGTGGAAATGGCGCTGTCGATTGCCAAGGACGCGCCGAAACTAGGTGATCAAGCGTTTTTGGACGGCCTAACGACCCAAAGGATTGCGCTGTCAGAACTGGCTTTGCCGTTGTTGTACCAATATCCGGTGCATCGGATCGGTCCCGATTTCCTGCCGTTGCAGCCGCCCGAGCAGGCCACCTGTCTGGTCGTTTATCGCGACGGGATGGACCAAGTCCACTTTTTGCAGGTTAGCGGTCTGACGCTAAGCGTGTTGCAAATCCTGCAAGACCGGGGGCCAATGCCGGCCGCGCAATGTTTGCAAAACGTGGCAGCCGAGTTCCCGCAGATCGAGCCGCAACTGATTCAGAGCAACGGTCTATCGATGCTGCGGGAACTGGCCGAAAAAGGAATCGTTATTCCGGCTGGCGACGCTTGAAGCAGTGCAGCCAGACCAAGCCGTCTTCGTTCCATTCCATGCCGCTGTGCATGCGTAAGATCAAATCCTTGTACATCGCTAAATTCGGATAGCCCTCGGCGCGGGCGTCGGCGTCCGTCATATCGCCGATTCGTTGCCGCTCGACTTCCGTTACCTCGAATTCCACTCCTTCCAGAATAAACCTCTCGCCCGGATAGGCATAGAGGCCGTCGCGGCGTTGCTGGGTCTTTTCCCCGGCTAGCGCAGCCGCCACCAGTTTGGGGTGGCGGACCAACCGATCGATATCGCAAGTTTTTTCCGGATAGTCGTGCATAGTCATCTTCAAAGTGCGTAAAAGCGCCACACTTTAAGAGTCTTATTCAAGCATGACAAGCCTCAGCCGTAACTGATCCACAAAATTTATTGGCCGATTGCGGCGAGTCGGACATTTCCTACATGTCCGCATTAGCAATACGGAATTCTCTGTCTATACTGCTTGACACATGATTGCTACCGAATCTTTGAATAAATCCTAGCAATTCGATTAAACGGAAAAGGGAGGCGGATCCCGTGCCTATGTTTCAAGTAATACTATTGTTGCTCGCCTGCTCGTTGTTGAGCGCTTGGCTTGCTTCTTCGTATACCAAGCGCCGTTTGCTTTTGGAGCAGGCCAGCATGCCCAAACCGCCGCCATCGTTGCCGGTTCCTGATGTGGAAAAATACCTTACCGGGATCGACAAGTTTGCCAACGAAGTCGCTCCGGTTTGGTCCAAGCACATTGAATCCTCGCGCCAAGAAATGGAACAGGCCATTGGCGAATTAACCGGGCGCTTTGCCGGCATCACCAGCGGCCTCGACGTCTTGGTTGGCTCTTCTAGCAATCCGGCATTCGGCCGAAACGAGGATATTTTTTCGACGAGTAACGCCAATCTACAGAAAGTTGTCGGTTCACTGGACGCCGCGCTACAGGAAAATTTACAGGTACTGACCAAAATCCGTTCCTTAGCCGGTTTCATAGAAGAATTGAAAACCATGGCCAAAGAAGTGGCGCGGATCGCCGAGCAGACCAATTTGATCGCATTGAATGCGGCGATCGAGGCGGCCAGAGCCGGCGAAGCCGGCCGGGGATTTGCCGTGGTTGCCGATGAGGTGCGTAAGCTCTCCAACCTGTCCGGTGAGACCGGCAAACTGATCGGTTCTAAGGTCGATCAAGTCAGCGGAGCGATTCAAACCACCTTGGCAGCCGTGGAGAAAAGCACCGAAAACGAAACCGCGGCGGTTGCCGCGTCGCAAGGCAATATCCAAAACGTGATGAGTGCGTTGCACGGGGTGTTCGAAACGCTGCAGCGGCATTCCGAAGAGATGAATAAACAGGCCCGTGTGATCAAACGCGAGATCGACGAGTCGCTGGTGCAATTTCAATTTCAGGATCGGATTGGTCAGGTGTTGTCGCATGTGCGCGACAGCATCAGCGATCTGCCGCGCCATATCATGCGCAGCCAAGGCGACGGCGTTTTCGGACTCAAGCCGTTGGCTACCGACGACATTCTGCACGAGTTGCGCAGCACATACACTATGGTTTCCGAGCACAGCGCCCACGGCGGTAGTGCGCACCACGAACAACCTTCTACCGAAATTACTTTTTTCTAGGAACAAAAAATGGCCAAAACAATTTTAGTGGTTGATGACTCAGCATCGGTCCGTCAAGTTGTCAGTATTGCTCTGAAAGGTGCCGGCTACGACGTTATCGAAGGCGTCGACGGCAAAGATGCGCTGAGCAAATTGAATGGGCAAAAAGTGCATTTGGTGATTTCTGACGTAAACATGCCGAATATGGACGGTATCACCTTCGTTAAAGAACTCAAGCAATTGCCCGCTTATAAGTTTACTCCGGTCATCATGCTGACCACCGAGTCGCAAGAAAGCAAGAAGCAGGAAGGGCAAGCCGCCGGTGCCAAAGCCTGGGTGGTTAAACCGTTTCAGCCGGCGCAAATGCTGGCTGCCGTGTCGAAATTGATTTTGCCCTAATAGCTTTGCCGGTTATTCCAGGTCGACGGTTTCAGGCTTATCCAACTTATATGGCGAGGTTTTGACGATGCAAACGCTAACGATAGAAGATGAATTGACCATCTTTACCGCCGCGGAACAGAAATCCGGTCTGCTGAATTTTCTGGGGTCGGGCGACGATTTGGAAATCAATTTATCCCAGGTCTCCGAAATGGATACTGCCGGTTTGCAGTTGTTGATTCTGGCCAAACGGGAGGCGGCTCGCGCCGGGAAGGCCCTGCGTTTTGTCATGCATAGCAAGGTGGTTCTGGAAATTTTGGAACTCGCCAATCTGACCACGGCGTTTGGCGACCAAGTGGTAATTTCGCATAACGAGGACTAACCAAATGAGTATCGACGCCGAAATGAAGGCCGCTCTGGTCACGTTCACAATAGAGAGTCTGGAACTGCTGCAAGACATGGAAGACGGGCTCCTGAGTCTGGAAGACGGGGAAGACCCGACGGAACGGATCAATTCGATTTTCCGCGCCGCCCATACCATCAAGGGTTCGTCCGGTTTATTCGGCCTGGACCACATCGTCAAATTCACCCACGTGGTCGAAAGCATTCTGGATGCCGTACGCGAAGGTAAACTCGACGTCAGCTCCGATCTGGTGGCGGTATTGTTACCTTGTTGCGACCACATCGCACTATTGATTCGGGCTGTGGTTGACGGGGATGTCGACGAGAACCCCGATATGACCGCGGCCGGAGATGTGCTGTTGGCCGAACTGCGGCCGTTTCTGGATGGCAACAAAGCTGGCCCGGTGGCAACGGTTGCCTCGACTCAGGAGCGGGTGGAAACCAGCGGCGGCGGTGAAGTCGAGACCGGCAATTGGCATATCTCGCTCCGGTTCGGCGAAGATTCTCTGCGCAACGGCATGGATCCGTTGTCTTTTATTCGTTATATGACGACGTTGGGAAGCATCGTTAATTTGACCACGATTACCAGCCGGATACCCGCTGTAGAAGAAATGGATCCGGAAACCAATTATCTGGGCTTTGAAATCGACGTTAAAAGCGATGCCGGTAAAGAAGCTCTGGAAAACGTATTCGAATTCGTTAGGGCCGACAGTATCATCCACATTTTGCCCTTGGAAAGCGCGATAGCCGATTACATCGAACTGATCCGTTCCTTGCCGGAAGACGATGTTTTCCTCGGCGAATTACTGGTGAAAAGCGGCGTGCTGACCAAACGCGAATTGGAAGACGGCCTGAGTAAACAGAAAAACGATTCCGAAACCAGTCACCAGGCGCAACCGATCGGAGAAATCCTGGTCGAGCAGCAAGTCGTGCAGCAGCCCTTGGTCACGGCGGCGCTGGAAAAGCAAAAACAGATCAAAGACAACAAAGCCCGCGAAAGCCAAAGCATTCGCGTCGATGCCGAACGTCTGGATAAATTGATCGACTTGATCGGCGAATTGGTGATTTCCAGCGCCGGCGTTAATCTGCGCGCCTTGCAAACCGCGCAATCGGCGTTGTTGGAAGCTACCGGCGAAATGATGCGGCTGGTAGAAGAAGTTCGCGACAGCGCGTTGCAATTGCGCATGGTGCCGATTGGGACCACATTCAGCCGTTTCCAACGGGTGGTTCGCGACGTTAGTAAAGAATTGGGTAAAGACATCAATTTGGTGATTACCGGCGGCGAAACCGAAGTCGACAAATCCGTGGTCGAAAAAATCGGCGATCCGCTGATGCACTTGGTGCGCAATGCAATGGATCACGGCATCGAATCGGCCGAAGTTCGTCATCAAAAAGGTAAACCCAGCCAGGGCACGCTACGGCTGAATGCCTATCACGAATCCGGAACTATTGCGATCGAAGTCAGCGACGATGGTGGCGGCTTGAATCGCGAGCGCATTCTGGCCAAAGCCGTCGAAAAAGGCATGGTCTCGGCCGATGCCAAGTTATCCGATCAAGAAGTCTACGCCTTGATCTTCGAACCTGGTTTCTCCACAGCCGCACAAATTTCCAACCTGTCCGGCCGCGGCGTCGGTATGGATGTGGTGAAACGCAACGTGACCGACTTGCGCGGCAGTATAGAGGTGGACAGCGCTATCGGCGTCGGTACTACCATGCGTATCCGCTTGCCTTTAACGTTAGCGATTATCGACGGCTTTTTGGTCGGTGTTGGCAAGTCCTCGTTCGTAGTGCCGCTGGATCGGGTCGTAGAATGCGTGGAATTGACTAACGACACCGGTCACAACGACTACATGGATTTACGCGGCGAGGTACTGCCGTTCATCCGTTTGCGCAGCCTGTTCGGCATCAACGAGCAACCCCCGCGGCGGGCGAATGTGGTGGTGGTCGATGTTGCCGGGGCCAAGACCGGCTTGGTCGTAGACCGCTTGCTTGGCGAGTTTCAAACCGTGATTAAGCCGCTTGGAAAGCTGTTTGCTCATGTTCAGGGCTTGGGCGGTTCGACCATCCTCGGTAGCGGCGAAGTTGCGTTAATCCTCGATGTACCGGTTTTAGTGGGTTCGTTTGAACAGAAAATGCAGCGTCACGCCCTGTCCTTGTCGGCATGATGCTGTACCGATCATTCTCTTTGCGAATTGGGAATTAAGCCATGAGAAATAATCAACCTGTTACTAATATCGAATTAAATTTCGACGAAGACGAGATACTAAGTTCTACAACCGATTTAGAAGGGCATATCACCAGCGTTAGCCCGGCATTCGTTAAATTGAGTGGATTTAGCGAACAAGAACTGATGGGCCAGCCCCACAACATTGTGCGCCATCCGGACATGCCGGAAGAAGCCTATGAATGGATGTGGCGCGACATCCAGGCCGGGAAAACCTGGCGAGGGCTAGTAAAGAACCGCTCCAAGCACGGGGATTTCTACTGGGTTGAGGCCAACGTCTCGCCGGTCTATAACGGCGGCAAAATCGTTGGCTATCGCTCTCTACGCTATAAACCCCGCCGTCAGGATATCGACGAGGCCGCAAAGCTATATGCCGGAATTAAATCCGGTCACATAAAAAATCCATTTCAACCAAAAACACTGAACACCATGCTGAGCAAGATCAAACTTTGGCAAAAATTTCTTGTGCTGATTGTACTGGCTACCATTATGTCTGCTGTACCAACCTACCTGTTGGTGGAGCGCAGTCTCAATGAAAAAGATGTCGCATTAAAGGAAAAAAAGGGCATCGATTACACAACTGCAACCATTAAGTTGATGCAACTTGCGATGGATCATCGCGGTATAAATGGGATGGTGATTGCAGGCAACGGTCAGGAGATATCTCGGAGAAACGCCAAACGTCAGGAAATTAATGAGCATCTCGCAAATATCACTGCGCTGGATAGCCGACTGTCCGATTTTGGATTGACCCAGTCGTGGCAAGCCTTGCAGGAAAAATGGCGCGATTTAGAGGCCGCGTCCAACACATTCGATACGCAAGCCAATTTTGGTAAACACGCCGAATTTATTAAACAGGTGCACGCTTTTACCCGTAACGTGGCTGATGCGTCCGGATTGGCGCTGGACCCGGAACATAATACCTATTACGCGCAATTGTTGTCGGTTGATCTAATTCCGGATCTATGTGAGCAATTTGGTCTGATCAGAGGCCTAGGCGCTTCCATGCTGCAACGGAGAACATTTACGCCTGAGGAAGCTGCTTCTTTGCGCGAAATCATGGACTCTACCGAAGAGACCTTCGAGATAGTCAAAGAGAGTTCAGCCAAAATCGGCAATATGGATGAGGCTTTCCGTTCAACACTCAAAAAATCCAAGGACGAGGCCGAAAATGCCATTTCATTGGTTAAAAAGGGGATTCTGCAGACTAACAAAGTCGATATGTCTGCTGCCGATTACTTCAACACTATGACTGGCGTCGTACAACATAATTTCGACTTGTCCGCCAAATTCGCAGAACTGTTGCGTACTGGCTTGGACGACCGCATAGAAAGGGTGGACCGAAGCGTCAATAATTCACTAATTATAGCGTCCCTGTTGCTATTAGTTTTTCTTGCCGTGAGCTGGTCTATCGTAATGGGTGTGTTGCGGCCGGTAAGGTCAATGATCGATGCCGTGTCTATGCTGGGTCGCGGTGAAATGCCGCCCCGGGACGATAACAATTACGGCTTGGAATTCAATCAGCTTAACGAGGGTATTAAAGCCGCTGTGTTCTCGGTGCAGTCCTTGATTGCCGACGCCAGCATGCTGTCGCAAGCGGCGGTGGAAGGCAAACTGTCGACCCGAGCCGATGCCGGCAAACACCAGGGCGATTTCCGCAAAATCGTCCAAGGCGTAAACAACACCCTGGATGCCGTGATCGGCCCGCTCAACGTGGCGGCGGACTACGTCGACAAAATCTCGCGCGGCGCCATCCCGGCCAAAATCACGGACAGCTACAAC
>NZ_JBVVNO010000031.1:0-20968 GCF_056850255.1 Methylomonas sp. Uni0011 | reverse complement strand
GGCGGCATCTTGCTTAAATTCCAGACTGTATTTGGGCCGTTTGTGTTTTTGCTCGTTTGTCATGGTCACCTCTGCTGACAGTATAAAGTCTGCCTTTTGAAGTGTCCGGGTTCATTAAACCATTTCACTTCTACCGTGGCCGGATATTCCTCGTCTTCGACATAGTCGCTCCACATGTCGCGGCTCTCGGGAATCAACGCGTTACAGGCCCGCGAATAGGCGTTTTTACCCCCTTTGCGTAAAATGGCCGCAGCCTTTTCGGTGGCGGCGAGGTCGAGCTCGGCTTCGTTAAGTCGTGCTTGGTTTTCTTCCGGGGTATCGCAAATGATGTCTGATAGCCACAAATGACTGGCTTTAAGGCCTGGATCGAATGGCAATTTATTCCCCTCACCCTAACCCTCTCCCAGAGGGAGAGGGAATTTGCTTTGCATCTGCAAAATGAGTCACCCAATGACCATTAAGCGCCCGGTATCCTGGTGCGCCGGGGATCAGCACCATTTTTTCGACCACTATGCCGACTTCAACGCCTGGCTGGAAGAAAGCGACGACGCCCTGGATTTGCGTGCCGACTTGGGTTTGGACAACCTGTCGCAACCGGCCAAAGCGCTGTTTGCCGGTGACAAAGCCCAATACGGCCAAGCCTTCGAACAATACAAAACCAACCGCCGCCAGGAAATCCTCAGCCGCGACTATTTGCAACCTTTGACTGGCGACGAACACTGGTTCGAGCACAATGTCGAACATTTCGAACAGCTGTTGCTGCAAATGGCCAAGGGCGAGGTGGTACCGCTCGTCGGCGCCGGGTTATCGGTCGGCGGCCGTTTTCCCACATGGCAGGATCATCTGCGTCAGCAAGGCAAAACCGCCAATATCGCCAGCGAGCACATCGAAGCCCTATTGGCCGCCGGTGAATTCGAAACCATCATCGCTGAGATCGAAGCCAAACGCGGTCGCGAGGTTTTCGTTGCCGAAATCAGGGAAGTGTTTGGCAAAAACGGCACGGTTCCCGATACGGTTTGGCGCTTGACCGAGTTGTGCGGCGATACGGTAATGACCACCCATTACGACCGCTTACTGGAACAAGCCTTCGGCGCGGGCTTGGAGTAAGCCTTACAAATCGTCAACGCCTTGCTTCGCGCCGAGCAGCCCGCCAAGCGCACCGCCATCGTCTTTGAGTTAGGGCTCCCGTCTTAAAATCTCTCAACATCCGCAACATTGCTTCTATCCGCGACAATCGTTTGGCTTTACTGGGCGCTTGTCGCGTGTAGCGTTTGGCCTTTTTCATCTGTGATGCTGGAAGCCGCGCCGTTTTTGGGTTGTCGGTGAGTCAAAGATAACGAGGTGGAAAGACGATGATAGCGACTAAAAGCCTGTTGGAAATCCCCTGGCAAAATGCCTTTTTTGTTGGTATGACCAATGCGAATATCTTTAGAAATGATATTGCTATGGAATGTTTTGGTGGGCGGATAGACATCACGCAGATGTGCGTTAGCGAACCGACTTAAGCCTATGAGGGTGTTATTTTCAATCGATTGAGGGAGGTAATTCGCCTGCGGTAAAGCCAAGTCATTACATCTCTTAGAATTAACTTATTGCGATTACTCTCTAAAAACCTTTAAAAACATGGACGTTGAGGCAGGGCAAAATGTAAAGATGTGATTCTTTGCTTTCCAGTCAATCTAAGCGCGCTGAAAAATGGTTAAATCTAACGAGGCCAATGTTGGCTCCAGTTCTCTGGCGGTTGTCGCCCCCTCGAACCCCGTACCCGAAATTCGTAGCGGCAAAACGCGCACCGATGCCGATAATGTGCCGCCGATCATTGCGATAGGGACATCGGCAGGCGGATTGGAGGCCCTCGAACAGTTTTTTGGCCGCGTCTTACCGGCCTGCGGTGTGGCCTTTGTCGTAATTCAACATCTCGATCCGGACCATCAGGGCATGCTGCCGCAATTATTGCAGCGGGTTACCCCGTTAACCGTGATTCAGACCCGCAATCGGATGAAAGTCAAGGCCGACTGGGTGTATGTCATTCCGCCCAACAAAGATTTATCCGTTTTGCATGGGAGGCTGCATCTACTGGAACCGCAGGCTCCGCGAGGCTTGCGTTTACCGATCGACTCATTTTTCCGGGCTTTGGCCGACGACCAGCGGGAACGGGCGATTGGCGTGATTCTGTCGGGCATGGGCTCCGACGGCACATTGGGGTTGCGCGCCATCAAGGAAAACGCCGGACTGGCGGTAGTGCAGGCGCCGGAATCGGCCCAATTCGATTCGATGCCGCGGAGCGCCATCGATGCCGGTTTGGCCGATATCGTTGCTCCCCCCGCGCAACTGTGGGACAAGATTCTGGCGTATCTCAAACACAATCCGCGAGGTTTGCCTGCCGCGCCGGAATGCAGTTTGGATCTAAAAAATCAAAGCGCGCTGGACCAAATCGTCATCCTATTGCGCGAACGTACCGGCAACGATTTCTCGCTGTATAAAAAAAATACCATTTATCGCCGGATCGAACGGCGGATGGGCTTGCACCAGATCGATACCATCGCCAAGTATGTACGCTATCTGCGCCAGACTCCCCAGGAACAGGATTTGTTGTTCAAGGAACTGTTGATAGGCGTTACCCATTTTTTTCGCGACCCGGCCGTCTGGGAGGCGCTTAAGACCGGTGCGATTCCGACGTTACTGGCGGAATATCCGGCCGGCAAACCCTTGCGGGCCTGGGTGCCGGCTTGTTCCACCGGTGAGGAAGCTTATTCGCTGGCCATCGTCTTTAAGGAAGCATTCGCGGCAAGCCCATGCAAACAGCCTTATAGACTGCAAATTTTCGCTACCGATCTGGATCAGGATGCCATCGACAAGGCGCGGCAGGGCGTCTATCCGGCCAATATTGCCGGCGACGTCTCGGCGGAACGCTTGAGCCGATTCTTTACCCTCGACGGCGAAGGATATCGAATCAATAAGGAAATTCGCGAGATGGTGATTTTCGCCTCTCACAATGTGATCATGGACCCGCCGTTTACCAAGCTGGATTTGCTCTGCTGCCGCAACCTGTTGATTTACTTCAGCCAGGAACTGCAGAAAAAGCTGATTCTGCTGTTTCACTACGCGCTAACCCATCACGGCATTATGTTGCTGGGTAACGCCGAAACCATCGGCAACGCCAGCCACTTGTTTAGCGTAATCGACAACAAATCTCGCTTATATAGGCGCATCGGCGATCCATTTCCGTTGGATGTCGATTTTCCGACCAAATATTTTCCGGTAACGGCGATGGTCGAAGAATCCAACCAGACCCCGTCCATACCCGATCTTCAGACCTTGGCCGATCAACTTTTGTTACAACATTTTGCCCCGGCAGCGGTGCTGGTCAATGCCGATGGCGACATTCTTTACATTAACGGCCGTACCGGCAAATATCTGGAGCCGGCGGCCGGCAAGGCCAATTGGAATATCCACGCCATGGCCCGCGAAGGTTTGCGGTATGAATTGATTGGCGCGTTGAAAAAAGCCCGCGGCCAACTCGAGCCGGTGCATGTGCCGGAGCTCGTGATCGACACCAATGGCGGCCGTCAGATCATTAACCTTACGGTACAGACTATAACCAAGCCCGCAGCCTTATCCGGCATGGCTTTCGTCGTGTTTCACGATGTCGCCACGCCACCCGCCGCCATAGCCTCGCGCAAATCGCCAAATGCCAGGCAGAAACTGCTGGAAGCCGAGTTGCAACAAAGCCACGAAGATTTACACAACTTGCGCGAAGAAATGCAGACGTCTCAGGAAGAACTGAAGTCGGCTAACGAAGAGTTGCAATCGACCAATGAAGAATTGCAGTCCACCAACGAGGAATTGACCACCTCCAAAGAAGAAATGCAGTCACTGAACGAGGAATTGCAAACAGTCAATGCCGAACTGCAGGACAAGGTCGATGACTTGTCGCGGGCCAGCAACGATATGGACAATCTGTTGAATAGCATGGAAATCGCCACGGTGTTCCTGGACAGCGCGTTGAATATCCGCCGATTTACCAGCCATATTAGCCATTTGTTCAATCTGATTGCCAGCGATGTTGGGCGGCCATTGTCCGACATTGTCACCGAGCTGGATTATCCCGAATTGCATCAGGATGCCCAGAGCGTGCTGCGCACGCTGATTTTCGTCGAAAAACAAGTCAGAGCCGGCGACGAACGCTGGTTTAAAGTGCGGATCATGCCTTACCGCACACAGGATAATTTGATAGACGGCGTGGTGATTACGTTTATTGATATCTCCGAGACAAAAAAGCTAGAAGCCGAATTAAGGTGCCGTCATGAAGAACTGGAAAGACTTGCCTGATAGTAATCAGGAATTTCGCCAATCCGCGGAACGGCGTTTGGCCGACACCGGTCCGGATGCCACTGGCGAACCGCAACACCGTTTATTGCACGAATTACAAGTGCATCAGATCGAATTGGAGATGCAAAACGAGGCCTTGCGCGAAGCTCGAGCCATCGCCGAACATGCTTTAGAACGCTATGCCGAACTATTCGATTTTGCACCGATAGCCTACTTTACCCTAGGAAGCGACAGCCGTATTCAGCAGACTAATTTCAACGGCGAACGTTTACTGGGCTCCGCCCGTTCCAACTTGGTCGGGCGGCGTTTTGCCAATATCGTTGCCGGCGAGCATAGGCCGGTTTTTAACCGCTTTATGGAAAACGTATTTTGCAATCCCGGTGCCGAGCGCTGCGAGATCGTGTTGGATTCCGGCGGCAAGTCGAGTTGGGTATCGATCGAAGCGATTGCCGATGCGGATAGAAAGAGTTGTCTGGCAGCGATGGTGGATATTAGTGAACGCAAACAAGCCGAACAAGAGCTGCAATTGGCGGCAACTGTCTATCTGGCGATAGAAGAAGCGATTATGGTGGCCGATACCGACAACCGCATTGTGGCTATCAACCCGGCCTTTACTAAATTGACCGGTTATTCCGCCGAAGAAGCCATCGGCCAATCGACCTCGCTATTGAAGTCGGGCCGGCATGAGTCCGCATTCTTTCAGGCCATGTGGCACTCGCTGAATACCAATGGGCAGTGGCAAGGAGAAATATGGAACCGGCGGAAAAATGGCGAAGAATTTCTGGCACGCTTATCGATCAGCACGGTATATGGCGAAAATGGCCAGCCGGTCCGGCGGGTCGCGATGTCTTCCGACATTACCGAGCAACGCCGCGCCGAAGAAATCATCAGCAAACAAGCCAATATCGACCCGCTGACCGGATTGCCGAATCGGCGCCTGTTTCTCGACCGCTTGCAGCGGGCCATCAATAAATCGCATCGTACCCGTCAAAAAATGGCTCTGATGTTTCTGGACCTGGACCATTTCAAAGACATTAACGACACTTTGGGACACGATGTCGGCGATCGCCTGTTGGAGGAAACCACCCTGCGCCTGAAAAGCTGCATCCGCGAGACCGATACGTTGGCGCGGCCGGGCGGAGACGAATTTACGCTGATCATGGGCGAGTTGAAAGACTTAAACAGTATCGAGAGAGTGGCGCAAGCATTGCTGCAAACGATGATGGCACCGTTCCAGTTAAAGGACGAGCGTTGCTATGTATCGGTCAGCATTGGTATTGCCTTGTATCCGGACGATGCCGAGACATTGGATGAGTTGCTGAGAAAGGCCGATCAAGCTATGTATGCCGCAAAAAAACTGGGCCGCGGCCGTTTTTGCTTTTTTACTCCGGCAATGCAAGCCAGCGCGGAGAGCCGTTTGCGCCTGACCAACGATTTACGCCATGCACTGGCCGACAAGCAACTCTGGGTCGCCTATCAACCGATCGTGGAACTGGCTACCGGCAAAATCCTTAAAGCCGAAGCACTGGTGCGCTGGCAACATCCTCGCCGCGGTCCGATCGAGCCCACCGAATTCATTCCTATCGCCGAAGAAACCGGTCTGATCAATGAGATCGGCACCTGGGTGTTTCATCAAGTAGCGGAACAGGTTTGGAACTGGCGCATGAACTATTACGACCAATTTCAGATCAGCATCAATAAATCGCCGGCCCAGTTTCACAGCAATAGCGACAAATTATCCGACTGGTTCGAGCATTTGCAGCGTTTGGGTTTACCCGGCAGTTGCATTGCGGTGGAAATTACCGAGGGGCTATTGTTGGATGGCTCTACCATCGTCGCCGAAAAACTGGCGGCGTTTAAAAACGCCGGCATGCAAACATCGCTGGATGATTTCGGAACCGGCTATTCGTCTTTGTCTTACCTGAAAAAATACCACATTGATTTTTTGAAAATCGACCGGGCTTTTGTTTCCAATCTGACTGCCGGTTCCACCGACATGGCTCTGTGCGAAGCCATTATCATGATGGCGCACATCCTGGGCATGAAGGTGATCGCCGAAGGTGTGGAGACCGAGGAGCAGCGCTGCTTGCTGTTAAAAGCGGGTTGCGATTATGGGCAAGGTTTTTTCTTTTCGAAAGCAGTGACGGCCGAGGCACTTGAGAAGTTGTTTTAAATCCTGCATTAGAGGGCTTTAAACTACCCAGCTCTTGACCTGTAAGTGGTCTAAGTCAATTCGGCGTTGGCCGGTAAGCCAACATCTGAACTGAAAAAATCGATCGTTGAAAGTCCTCACTTTGCTAGCGCTCGGTTTGCAAGATGGTTAACGACACTACGGATATGTCTATATCCACGTGTATCGCAGCAACCGAATGTTTGCCAGCGTACAGACCGTGCTTGGTCTAGTCCATAAAATCAAAACGAGTTTTTAAGTAGCCGGGTTGCCCAACCATAGGCTTTTCTCTGTCGCATGCAGTTACGCCAAACTCGGCACGATTCTCAACGATAAGGTGGTGGCTTATTTCACCGAGAACCTTCGGCGCTGAGAAACTGGTCGACCCAATACGGTATCGAATTTAAACGTGCCTGGCGTTTGGATTTCCCGCCGATGCGTCCCGTCATTGCCGCCGACATCAAGCATTACGATGAAAACAGCCGCAGTAGGGACATATCGGTCTGCGCCGGCGTCGATTTCGATAAGTCAAAGTTACGGGGACGCAAACTGCAGATTCTGGTCGAATACGTAACGGTTACCCCCCGACTGGTCGGTTCTATCATGACACGGTGGAATATGTCGGTTCGGGAGTGCAATATCATTTTTTAGCGTGGAAACCGGGCGCTTTGGTAAAGTGCCCTGGTCGAGCGGGTGTTATCGTCGGTATTGGGAGGTTGCGGTCAGTGAGCGTGATGCATCGGTTGCAAATCAAGCACGTAACGACTTATCAGTACAGCGAATTCGTGACGTTTTTGCCGCACAAATTATTGTTGCGGCCTCGCGAAGGCCACGATATTCACATCGAATCGAATCGGCTGACGATTCAACCGAATCACCGTCTGCAATGGCAACGCGACGTTTACGACAATGCCGTCGCTCTGGTCAATTTTACCGAACCCGGCAATTGCTTATCCATCGACAGTTGGGTTGTCCTTCAGCATTACGACGACCAGCCGCTGGATTTTCTGGTAGCGGATCGTGCCGTGTTTTATCCCTTTGTTTACGATCCCGCCGAATATACCGACCTTGGTCCTTATCTGATCCCGATTTTTATCCCCGATCCGCAGCTGGGCGAATGGTTGCGATCAATCTGGCGACCGGGCCAGGTTCTGGAAACTTATGTCTTGCTTGACAGAATCAACCGCGCCATAGCCTCAGACTTTCGTCATTTGCCCCGCGATCAACCTGGGGTTCAATCACCGCTGTTGACCTTGACGAGCAGAGCGGGTTCGTGTCGCGACTTTGCCACCTTATTCATTGAGGCATGCCACTACTTGGGCCTGGCAGCGCGATTTGTCAGCGGCTACCAATATTCGCCCGGTTTACTGCCGATGGCGGGTGCAACCCATGCCTGGTCAGAAGTTTATTTACCGGGGGCCGGATGGAAAGGTTTTGACTCGACGACGGGTAGGGTAGTGGGGAACGATCACATTGCCGTAGCCGTCGGTCGGCATCCGGAATCGGTGCCGCCGGTGTCCGGTTCGTTTGTCGCCAATCGCATGCAGTTTCCGCAGATGGAAGTGGCGGTCTCGGTCACGGAAATACAGGAATAGCGGCTATATTGGACACCTGCTTTACTCGACGAGTCGCGGTTAACGCATAAAACCCAAGCGGAAAACGGTGCTGATGCAATAGCGCTTTAACGTTTGGCGATGATCTTGGAAGCGAGTATCCGGGCGGCGCGTATCCAGTAGCCCCAAAGCAGGGTGCCTGCCACCACCAGTAAAGCCAACGCGCTGCACGCCCAGATAAATGCATTGACGTAGGCTACGAGCACGGCACAGGCGGCGAGGTAGAAACCCAGCAGACTGAATTGCCAGCCTATCCGCATGCCGTCCAGCATGGTTGCCAATGACAATATCAATAGAATCACCAGACTGGCGCTAATTTCCGATATATCGCCCGATTTATTTAACAAGGACGATGCGCCGACGATCAGTAAGGTTTGCAGCCAGTGTAAGCCCTGAATTCTGACGATTTCCCGGATGTCGTTTTCAAGGGTTTTGGCTTGCAACCAGGAAACGAAGATCGAAAGCGCGCCAAACACCAACACCATGAACATCCAGTAGCCGTAGCCATCGTGCTGGGAAAAGTCGGTAATCACGATGCCCAATAGCGATAGCATCATCATGACGATAAATACGGTTTCTTCAATGCTGAAGTGGCGCTTGTACGGACTAACCTGAAGTTCTTGTTGGTCAAGTTGCATGGTTTTCCCTCGTGGTAAAGAAGTATTGTTTCCGTGGTTAAGCAAGTCGGCACGCGAGCTTCCTTTCACGCGGGATTTTTAGGCGAAATCGACCCAAGGCAAGGGTGGTTTGGTTTTTTGAAAGGCTTATTCCAGCGATAGAACCCCCGTTTGGCCAGTTCCGCCGCTATTAAAGATAGCCACCGGCGTCGCCAGAATGACATAAAATCGGGTCGGTGGCGACACGAAGCGGAAATAATCTGCCCAGCGGCGTGAAAGGCAGGACCCCGCCGATCAGGAGCGGATGCGCACGGCTTTTGAACGGATTGCCGCGGGTGTGAACCGGCTTTGCTTGTCCGCCAACTGCCTGGTACGTCCTTGCACCATTCCCGGATGACTTTGAATCGCGCCCGATCCCAGTCGGTATCGGCGATGATGTTGATCGCAACGTGTTCCAGCAATTCCTCGGCGGTGAACCAGGCGCTATGGCCGCCGATAAACACCAAGCTGGCCTGCAAGCGGTCTTTTGCGGCCTTGGTCAAATCGATCACTTCCGTCACATTCGCCTGATCAATCAATGAAAAGGCCACGATATCGGGTTGTCAGTCATCCCGCAGCCGGTTCAAGTCTTGATGCGATTCCACCGGCAAATCGATCAGACGTAGCCGGCAACCGCCGCGGCGGGCGTATCGGCAACCCGCTCCAAACCGAGTGGTTCCCGCCGTAAAAATACCTGGGGGTACATCAACGGACTGGGATGAACGGCAAGAAACTTCATGGCCTTGACTCCTGCTGGGTGATGGTTTCGAGCGACGATCCGCGCTCGAGTTAGTGCATAAACTGGCCTTGGTAGCTATCGCTTCGTATTCACCATAAGGAAGCCCGACCACAACCTTCAAACCGAATTAATTCATTGGGTTGGGGCCTACCGTTGCGGTCACTGGGGCGTGTTCTTGTGTTCGATAGCGTACAGACCGCGTCCGGCATTGTCCTTAGAATCCGGACGAGTTTTCAGCAGACGGCCAACGGCATTTCTGCAATTTTTTCTGCAATGCCGATTGCAGCCATTTCAAACAGACCAAAATAAAGGACCTTTCCCCATGAAGATCATCAAGCGCCACGTGCAAAAAAAATTATCGATCCTTGGCTACTTATTCGTCGCACTAGGTATTACGGCTTGCCAACCGGACGGCCAGGCGGAAAAGGCCGGGCAAAAAATCGACAAGGCGGTCGACACCACCGGCCAAGCGATCGAACAAACGGCCGATAAAGCCGGTCAGCAACTCGGTGCAGCTAAGGATTCGGTTGCACAGCAGGCGGAAACAACCGGCGAGTATCTGGATCAATCCGCGCAAAATGCCAAGGCAGCTCTGGATGAAGCCGGAACGCAAATTGACCAAGCCATCGGCAAAACCGAAAAACAAATGGCAGTCGCCAAGGATTCAGTTACCGACACCGCGAACGCGACCGGAGGCTATCTCGATGACGCCATGATCTCCGCCAAAATCAAGACAAAGCTGTTAAGCGATGATTTTCTGAAATTGGCGCCGATCGAGGTGACCACCGTGAATGGCGTAGTTACCCTGCGAGGTACCGTCGATTCCGAACAACTGGTCGGCAGAGCGATAGGTCTGGTAAACAGCCAAGAACACGTGAAATCGGTACAAAACGAACTGTTGGTTAAGGCCAGCGTACCGAGTAAACAATGATGAATTCTATTCGACTGAAAACCTTGGCAGGGGGGCTAATGGCTGCTACGTCGTTGGCGCAGGCTAGCACGGCGGATGATGCCTATATAGCCGGGTATGCCGCTGCCGCGTTGAAGCACGATTTAAAGCTCGATCTGCCGGCATTGGTAGTAAAGGATGGTGTGATTACCTTGCCGGCGGCCAATTTGTCCGATTCGGAACGTACCGCCGCCAGTAAGACATTGTCGGAGATTCCGGGAGTCAATGCCGTCAAAATTGCCGAAATCTCCGAGCCGCAAGCGCGGGTGGCGGGTGACGGCAAGGCGGTAACCAGCGTGGATAGTTTGGTGATGCCGACCGGATTGCTACCGGCAGGCCATTTATTCAAGCCTTTGCTGGCCGATCCGCGCTGGGCGCATTTTTCCGCGGCCTACCGTAACTACCAAAGCCATAATTTCGACGGCCGCGATATTGCGTCGGTGAGTTTCGGCGAAACCATACCGTTTTATCGGGCCAACTTCGGCCATTCCACGGCGCAGTGGGAAACCGGCATTCAAGCCGGCGTGTTTAGCGACTTCAATCTGGGCGCTTCGTCGTCGGACTTGGTCAATACCGACTTTATTGCATCTCTGTATTCCAGCGTCCGGGCTGGCCAATTTTCCGCGTTCGGCCGGCTGTATCACCAAAGCTCGCATCTGGGCGACGAATTTTTACTGCGCAAGCTCGACACCAAATTCGAACGGGTCAATCTCAGTTATGAAGGTGTGGATTTGAAGCTATCGTATGAACTGCCTTACGGTGTCAGGATTTACGGCGGCGGTGCCGGCCTATTTCACAGGGAGCCTGCCGCGTTAAAAAAATGGTCGGCCCAATACGGCATCGAATATAGAAGCCCGTGGCGGCTGGATTTTGCGGCCATGCGCCCGATCATTGCCGCGGACATCAAGAATTACGAGGAGAATAACTGGAGTACCGATATCTCGGCCCGGGCCGGCGTTGAGTTCGATAATTCGAAAGTATTGGGCCGAAAATTACAGCTCATGATCGAATATTTCAATGGATACACGCCCAGCGGCCAGTTTTACAAGGACAAGGTGGAATACGTCGGTCTGGGGGCGCATTACCATTTTTAGTGAGTTTGTATCAGCATACGAAGCGCACGGATAGCGGTGGGCTTCGTTTGCGGAATACGAGCGTTTGCCGGCCGATATATCTGAAACGGCCATAATCTAAGCCATTACTGCATTCAATAGGCTGTCCAAAGCCCGCATATGCCTGTGCTGGGCTGGTAATAGCTTGGTTTCGATCAAACAACGAATGTCCGCTGGCAATCCATGATCCAGCAATGCTTTTTCATATTCTTCCAAGCCGGTCAATTCTCCCTCGCGCAATGCCTTTAGCGCGGCTGGTTTGCCCAACAAAATAGCGCCGGCCATCACTATTTTCGCCCAGGCTCCCCAGGTTCCGGAATCTCGAACGGATATGCCGCCCAGTTGTTGAATTTTACTCTGCAAACTTGAAACCGCGGCCTTATGTTCCTGGTAACACGACATTAAAAACACCAGTTCGCCCTGTGCAGTCTGTTTCCGGTACTTTTTCAAGGCCTGTTGATAGGTTTCTACCGCGGATAATTCATTTTGTAGCAAACTGCCGATTGATTGAAGGTGAGACATATTAAAACTCCCGGATGATGGGTTTCGGGGTGATTATCAAAGAGCCGATCGGTCGACTGTGCCGGCAAACATTTAATGATACGGCCGCTCGAAAGTCGGTACGGTGCCGCACAGCGTTTACCGGAATAGATCGCATAGCTAGAGATGTTTCAGAGGCGGTTTATCCGCATACTCCGATGGTTCGAAGCGCTTGGCGCCAAATCGATAGCGGTTGCGGCTGCCGCCGCTAAACAGGGTATGAGCCGATCGAATTCGGTCTTTATCACGCTGTAGCACTCGCAGACTTGCGCTTCCAGGCCGGAGCGGTCCAAGACGGCGAGATGGCCTCTGCTGTATGTAATCAGGCCTTTTTGTTGCAGTTTTCCGGCAGCGTCGGTAACGCTTTCCCGACGTACGCCGAGCATATTGGCAATGTGATCGTGGGTTACCCGCATCTCGTTGGAAGACTGCCGGTCGAGATTTAAAAGCAACCAGCGGGTTAGCTGTTGGTAAATGGAATGGTGGCGATTACAGGCTGCGGTTTGGGCTATTTGGGTCATCAATGCCTGGATGTAGCGCAGTACCAAACGAAATAACGATTGGTCGTTGCCGATACCTTGTGCCGCCCCGAATTCTTCGATAAACAACTGTCGCCGTAGCCTATAACCATACCCGGTGCGGCTGACCACGGCTTGATGCGGCATGGTGCGCCCGCCCGTGAACAGGCCAAGGCCGATGAAGCCCTCGTTGCCGACAATGGCCAGTTCGCTGGATGTGCCGTCTTGATCGACATAAACATTGGACACGATGCAAGTCGTTGGAAAATAGGCATAACGCAATTCTCGTCCAGGCTCGTGAATGACTTCGCCGCAATTCAGCTGCACCAATTCCAGTTCGGATAAAAGGCGCGCGCATGTGTCTTCCGGAATTGCGGCCAGCAACAAATTCTGTCTTGCTGAATCCGATTGAGTCATGAGCAGTCTCCATCTTGTTTGATTAAATTAGAAGTGTCATCAGGCCGAAATTCGCTGTTAACGCTTGGCCGGATGCTGTGGCAGGCGGTATCTCCGGCTTGCCAAGGAATGGGGAAATTCCCGTTCATAAACCTTGCGCTTAGCGCGCTGGGCTCAACGCCGCTAATAGTCTTGGCGTCTATGGCGGCCTTTCTTGATTTTTTCCTTGAAATCACCCGAGTCAGTATCCAGCTTCCCCCGCTTTTTGTGTGTGCACCGCTCCGCTTCCATGTCGTCATCGGCCGATAGCTGGCCGATGGCACTGTTGATGTCGATGCCGATTCGTCGAATCCGATATTCTGGTTTTTCTTTATTCACACTGACTCCCTAACAATTTGTAATGAGCACCAAAAGCCTAAAACACCCAGTTCCGGCGCTCGATAAAGCATTACAAATAAAAGGCCAATCTATCCGTACGCTGGCGTACAAAAAGAACAGAGCGATGGCTTAGCTCTGCTGGCGGTGAAACGGTAATCTATTAACTTTTCGTTGACAGGTATATGCGTGATAACACCAATCGAGCTGAGTGGTGCGGACTTTCATCCAGTGCACTCGAGTGAACTGATCGGAATATTTCCTAATAAAATGGTTAAGATTTTTAAATAATATTTTTTGTCCGTGGCTATTGGGATCTTGATATTAAATCGAAATAGGAATGGCTATGTGGTGCGCCGAACTGAATAGAGCAATCGTTGGCGGTTATAATCATGCCAGCCTTATAAAATTATTTTCATGCCAATACCTGTTTTGATGATGCGGCATGAAAAGAATTAATAAGGCATTTAAAAACGATTAATAAAACCATTAAACCTTGAGCTAATATGAAAACTATTAAATTTACGCGTAAATTATCTCGGAATACCAGACTGAAGGCGCTTGATCGCGATCATGGCCCGCTCCTGCCATCCTTAACTTAACGACATTGGTCCCGGATCGGCCGCGTTACGCAGGCTGGTTTGGCTTTTGCCCGGTAAAGCTTGGGCGGTCCTTTTTAGGTCCCGACTTACTGCAGAGTAACAAACTCTTCCGCGGCGGTCGGGTGGATGCCGATAGTCGAATCGAACAAGGCTTTAGTCGCTCCGGCACGCATGGCAACAGCCATGCCCTGGATAATTTCCGGAGCATCGGCACCCACCATGTGCAGACCGATAACCTTGCCGGTGGCATGGTCCACGACCATTTTCATCAACGTGTTTTCATCCTTGCCCGACAGTGTGTTTTTGAGCGGCTTGAATTCGGTTTTATAAATATCGATGTCGGTATATTGTTGCCGCGCTTTAGCTTCGGTTAAACCGACGCTGGCGATATTGGGTTGGCAAAACACCGCCGTGGGGATGTTGGCGTAATCCACCGGTCGCTGTTGCATGGCATATAAACTATTCACCAGCGCTTCGCCTTCGGCTATCGCTACCGGCGTCAGGTTGACCCGGTCGGTGACGTCCCCCAGTGCATAGATTGACGGCAGATTGGTTTGGTAGTGGCTATCGACGATGATCGCGCCGTTATCGTCCAGTGCCACGCCAAGTTGTTCCAAGCCGAATCCGCGCGAATTGGGCGTTCTGCCGGTGGCATACATCACCAGATCGGTAACCATGGTATTGCCGTCCAGCAAGCGAACGTTATAGGCGTCGCCAGCTGCTGCGATCGATTGCACATCGCAATCAAACAGGATTTTGATGCCTTGTTTGCGCAGGGCTGTCGCTAGAAAATCGCGAATATCCTCGTCAAATCCTGCCAACAGTTTTGGTTCGCGATGGCAAATGGTGGTATCCACACCCAAGCTATTCAGGATGCTGGCAAATTCGACCGCAATATAGCCGCCGCCGACAATCACGATGCGTTCCGGTAACTTGTCCACTGAGAACATGTCGTTGGAGGTTACGATGTATTCTTTACCGGCAATATCGGGCACAAACGGCCAACCGCCGGTGGCCAGCAAAATGCGTTTGGCCGTGCATTGCGCGCCGGCGACCGCGACTGTGTGGGCATCGAGCAATTGCACTTTGCCGTTGAAGATGGTCACTCGGGATTGTTGCAAGTGGTGTTGGTAGACGGCTCGTAAGCGCTCGACTTCCCGATTTTTGTTGGCGATCAAGCTGGGCCAATCGAAGGAGGCATTGTCCAGAGTCCAGCCAAAACCGGCCGCGGCGGCAAAGTCGTCTTTAAATTGCGCAGCGTAGACTAATAGTTTTTTCGGGACGCAGCCCAAGTTGACGCAGGTGCCGCCAAAATGGCGGACCTCGGCGACGGCAACCCGCGCGCCTTGATTGGCGGCCAGATTCGCGGCCCTTACGCCGCCGGAGCCGGCACCCACAACGAATAGATCGTAGTCATAGTCAGTCACGGACAGTCCTTGGCAGGTTTAGACAAATTTTCGTTGCGGCAAATAGGCCAACAGCGTATCCACATCGCTCACCGTAAACGGATCGTCCGGGCAATCGTCGCTTTGGCCAGGTTCGCTGAATATTTTCACAATATTTTTGTCTTCGACCAGCATGGAATACCGCCAGGAGCGGTTACCGAAACCGACATTGTATTTTTTCACCAGCATGCCCATCGCTGCGGTAAATTCGCCGTTGCCGTCCGGTAGCATTTTCACGTTGGCGATGTTTAGATGTTGGCCCCATTGGTACATCACAAAAGCATCGTTGACGCTCAGGCAATAGACTTCATTGATGCCATGGGAGACCAGTTCCTGGTATTTGGCATCAAAGCCCGGCAGATGCTTGTTCGAGCAAGTGGGCGTGTATGCGCCGGGTAGCGCGAAAATCACGATGGATTTGCCTTTGAAAATTTCGTCGCTGCTGACATCTTGCCAGCGAAACGGATTCTCGCCGCCAATACTTTCGTCGCGAACGCGGGTTTTGAAGATGACATCGGGAACAGTGGTAAGCATGTTGACGAACTCCTTGATTCAGTCGCAACGGCATCGATCTTGGCAATGCCGTTGTTGTCGGATTAAACGACGGGGTGTCAGGCTGTATTCGAGTAACGCTAAGCGGCCATCGAACTCATCATTTTCTCCAGCGTGGCGATATGGGCGTGTTGGGCAGGCACAAGCTTATGTTCGATCAAGCTGCGAATTTGAGTGCCGAGCTCCTGGTCCTGCAGCGCCTGTTCATAATCTGCCAGACCGCGCTTTTCGCCTTCCTGCAGTACTTTTAGCGTGGCTTGCTTACCGAGAGCATGGGCGCCGCCTTGGATCAATTTTGCCCAAGAACCCCAAACTCCGGAACCTTTCACCGGCGTACCGCCTAACTCGCGGATTTGCATACGTAGGCTGGATACGGCGGTTTTATGGTCTTGGTAAATCGGCAATAGCGATTCGGTTTCGCCTAGCGAGGCGTTTTCCCGCAATTGCTTTAAGACCTGGCAGTAAGTCTCAGCAGCGGCCAGTTCGTCGATGAGTAAATTGTCTATCGTATCAATGCTGTGCATAAAAAATCCTATGTGTGGAGGTGTGGGGAGCTATGGCAAAGGCCTATCAAATAAAGGCCGATACTTCTTCGGATGAAGAAATGTCCGCGGCATTGGCTTGTCGGAAAATAGCGTTCGCGGCATCCCGCGTCGCAACCCTTGCGGTATTGACCGCGACCAAAATGTATCCGGCCTTGATTTTTTCTTGGTAGTGTCCGGCGTGATGCGCCGGTATACCGACGCCAATCAGGGCGGTAGTTAAGTCTTCCGCGCAGCCTTTTTCAGGCGTGCGGCATAATTCGACTCTAACCGGGCCGCCGGCAATGAAGCGGCCAAGGCCCTGAATCTCCAGACTTTCGGCTCTGTTGAACCATTCCTGGTTGCCGCTATCTTTCGCAGCACTATTGCCGCTTTCAATGGCATTTTGCGGGAAGATCGACGGGTTCAAGGTGTCCGAAAATAGCAAAGATATTTCATTGTTTGCAAACCCCGCTAATTTAAGATTGTTTACGATAGTCATTGTTTGGCCGAGGTCTTGGCAGATACAAAAAACAGGCTTATACATAATAGTCTCTTCGATCTGAATGGCGGCTTGATACGCTGCCATCTGGATGAATATTTACTGCGATTTCATTAATAATGGCGGGTGTTTGGCAAAAGACCTGCAGCTATTAACGATTTATTGTTTTCTATAAATAAGGTATCGAATAATTTGTCGTTCAATACCTTATTCCGGAGTTTCAGGATACTGTTAAGTCGAGTTTGTGTCGGTACGTCGCCACACATTCACGATGAATAAATATCGAAGTATAAGAATATTTTATGCTTGTGATATGTGAATGTATTTTCGTGGCGAACCCAACGGATTAGCCGCGTTGCCGTGCATTACTCGGCGGAGGTTTCTAGAAACGCAAGTAGATCGCTATTGAGTTGGTCTTTGTGGGTGTCGGTCAAGCCGTGCGATCCGCCGGGGTAAATTTTCAGTATTGCGTTCTTTATGAGTGTCGTTGCGGCAAGCGCGGAAGCCGCTATCGGCACGATTTGATCGTCGTCGCCGTGGATAACCAAGGTCGGAATCTCGAATTTTTTCAGGTCGTCGGAAAAATCGGTTTCCGAGAAAGCCTTGATGCATTCAAGCTGGTTGATCAGGCCCCCTTGCATGCCCTGTAACCAGAACGCCTCGCGTACCCCTTCGCTAATCGTCGCGTCGGGGCGGTTGGCGCCGTAGAACGGAGAGGCGAGGTTTTTATAAAACTGCGAACGATCCGCGGAAACGCCGCTGCGAATGTCGTCAAATACCGAGATCGGTAGCCCGACCGGGGTATCGTCGGTTTTTAGCATCAGTGGCGTAACGGAACCTACCAGCACTACTCGCTTAACTCGCTGGCAACCGTGGCGGCCAATGTATCTCGTTATCTCGCCGCCGCCGGTCGAGTGGCCTACCAAGGCGATGTCGCTTAGCTCCAGGTTTTCGATGAGCGCTGCCAAGTCGTCGGCATAGGTGTCCATGTCGTTGCCGATCGACGGCTGGCTGGAACGCCCATGTCCGCGTCTATCGTAGGCAATGCAGCGGTAGCCGTTTGCGGCCAGATAGACCATTTGCTTTTCCCAGGCATCGGCGGTGAGCGGCCAGCCATGACTAAATACCACGGTCGGGCCCTGTCCCCAGTCTTTGTAGTAAATGTTCGTGCCGTCTTCGGTGAGAATGATGTTCATGATGCTTTCTCCTTGGCTCGCGCGCGAGTCGACCTGGTTGGTTGCTCAGCAGAAAACCCGATTCATACTGATGCGGCAATCGATTTTTCCGAATAAAGATCGTTGGGCGGCGTGGCTGTCCGACCCGGATGCGGGTACTTGCGGATTCGGTTGTATGGCTATCGCGCAGGCCGACACTGCTGCCGAAATAACGGCGGCTGCGAATAGATATCCAGGGCGCATCGACGTTAAAGATCGGTTAATGTTTAATGCTGAGCATTTGCCGGCAACTGTCGGCGCATTGTTGGCAAGCCACAACGCAATCCTTCATATCGCCGATCTCGTCGCATTCCAGCGCACAGGCTTCGCAAATCTCTGCGCAAACTTCGTGCAGGCGATGCAAAAAATGCGATCCGGTCAGCTGGAAATTTGCCAAAGTCTGGCAGATCTCGGCGCAGTTCAGCATCAGTCGCAAATGTTTGGCTTTGACATGTTTCCCGCCCGTTTCCAGGCAATGGTTCATCGCAGTGTGCAGACAAATCTGGTGGCAAAGGCTGCATGCGGCAATACACGCTTGCGTTGCATGTTCCGATTGGGTTATTTGATGCATGGCGTTCTCCGTTGAATAGGGCAATTTGCCCAAGTACCGAATATCTATGGCAAATGCGCCGGCTGTTGCGGTTAGCAGCCGGATGTTTGTGTCGATAGGCAACGAATCTGATTAATCCGGCCCCCTAAATACCCAGGTTCCGAGCGGGAATCGATTTTAGAAACTGGACTCCCGCCTTCGCGGGAGCGACGATATTCAAGGACCCGGTTAGTAACTACTGGTATCCACGCCGCCTTAGTAACGCAAAATGCTGCGAACAGTTGCGGGGGGGCAGCTAGCCAGCGAACGGACACGCCAAGGGGGGGAGGCGATCGGTCGGCAAACTAGCTGCTTTTCCTTATTTACCTTCCTTAATATCCTGCTTGATATCGCCATAGCCCTTTTGTGCTTTGCCGAGATTTTTTTGGATATTACCTTCCACTTCCATGCCTTTGTCGTCGAGTATTTTGCCGGTCACTTCCTTGACCTTGCCTTTGGTTTCTTCGACCCTGCCTTTTACCTGATCTTGGTTCATCGGGCTGTTGTGTTCATGGTCCGCGGCGAAGGTGCCAAACGAGCAAACCACGCTCAATATGCCGGCAGATAAAATGGGACGTTTGTTCTGAATCGATTTCATGATGTCGCCTTTGAGCAGTTGGATAAGGTTTTCCGGCGCGGTCAGTCTTCCGTGGCTTTTTTGATATCGTTTTTAATATCGCCAAAGCCGGACTGGATTTTGCCGGCATTTTTCTGGATGCTGCCTTCAAGTTCCATTTCTTCGTTGTCCAATAGCTTGCCGGTGACTTCTTTGACTTTGCCTTTGGTCTGTTCGACGCGGCCTGTGACTTGATCTTTGTTCATGATGACTCCCGGTGGTGTTTATATTTGCGGTGCAGGTTAATGAGTTTTTCGATGCTCGGAGCAAACCATACTCGCGATATTGGCCGCAGTCGGTGCGTCAACACACATAGTTCCGCCCATGGTCAATGGGGGCATTACGGCAAGCATTTAGGTTTGGCGGCGGTTGGTGCGCTAGCGTACAGACTTGACTGCTGAACCGGCGCATCGTGTACTTGGCGGTTTCCGGAATCGCAGTCCATTTTTCTGGATGTCCAGAACAGCCGAAAGCGTCGTGCAGAGCAATTCACCGTGGAGTATTGATTTCCGTGCCGGTTCAAACTGGATTTTTCCTTAAGTTTCTGAAACTGGCGGGGCCATTTTGGCGCTCCGAACATCAGACCTTGATTTGGAGGCGGACATTAAATTTGTTGATTCTGACGGTACTGCAGATCGTTATCGCCGTCATGATTACCGAATGGAGTGCGGCTCTTTTCGATGCGCTAGAGCAGCGCGATATGTCAGGGCTACTGAAGCAAATTCGCGACCTTTTTTTGATTTTTGTGGCCAGTATGCTGGTGACGGTGCTGCATCTAAAAATCAAGCGGGATTTGCAAATCACTTGGCGAGCCTGGCTGACTGCATACGTGATAGGCCAATGGATGAACAAAGGCCACCATTACCAAATTGCCCAGATTTCGACGGTAGGCCACGATAATCCCGATGGCCGGATCGCGGAAGATATCCGGATCGCTACCGATGAAGCCGTCAATCTGAGTTACACGCTGTTTTACAGCTTGTTATTGTTGGTCAGTTTCGCCCAAATCCTCTGGGCCTTGTCCGGCACCGTCTTATTGGATTTTGGCGGCATGCAATTGCCCATAGTCGGCCATTTGGTATGGTTGGCCCTGATATACGCGGCTCTGGCCTCTGTATTGGGTTGGTGGGCCGGTCGGCCGCTGACATTTACCACCAATGCGATGCAAACGGTGGAGGCGAATTTTCGCTTCGGTTTGGTCAAGGCGCGGGAAAATGCCCAGGCGATTTCTGTTCACAACCGGGAAGATCGTGAGAAAAGACGTTTTCTGAGTCTTTTCCAAGAGATTAACGGCATCTATGCCCTGCAAACGCGGGCTTGGGAACATATCATCCTGTTCAGTTCGGGATATGCGGTAATATCCATGGCGCTGCCTATCCTGATTACCGCACCGCGCTATATTTGAAATGGTTTAATGAACCCGGACACTTCAAAAGGCAGACTTTATACTGTCAGCAGAGGTGACCATGACAAACGAGCAAAAACACAAACGGCCCAAATACAGTCTGGAATTTAAGCAAGATGCCG
>NZ_JBVVNO010000030.1:0-22656 GCF_056850255.1 Methylomonas sp. Uni0011 | reverse complement strand
TCGAAGCCGTGATCGAAGCCGCCAAACTGGCCGGCGCCCACGAGTTCATCTGCGAATTGCCGGAAGGTTACGACACGCTGGTCGGCGAACACGGCACCGGTTTATCCGGCGGCCAGCGCCAACGCATCGCCATCGCCCGGGCGTTGATCAGCAACCCGCGCATTCTGATCTTCGACGAAGCTACCAGCGCCTTGGACTATGAGTCGGAAAAAGTCATTCAGGACAATATGCGCCGCATCTGCCAAGGCCGCACCGTATTGATCATCGCCCACCGCTTGTCGGCGGTACGCGATGCCAACCGTATCGTGGTCATGGAGCGCGGCCAGATCGCCGAAACCGGCCGGCATCAGGAATTATTGCAAGTGCCGAACGGCATCTACGCCCACCTTTACCAATTGCAGCAGGCCGGCGCATGAGCCTGCGCTACCGCTGGCAAGCCTACGCCGAACTGTGGGGCCGTTACCGCGACACCTTCCGTTACTTTTGGCGGCAGCGACGAGAACTGGATAGTCCGCCACGTTCGCACGACGAAGCCGAATTTCTGCCGGCCGCCCTGGCCTTGCAGGCCCAACCGGTTTCGCCGCTGGGCCGCGGCGTGGCCTGGTTGTTGATGGCACTGGTCGCCGCGACGCTGGCCTGGGCCTGGTTCGGCGAAGTGGACATCATCGTCAACGCCACCGGCAAGATCATCCCCAGCGCCCGCACCAAAACCATCGCCTCGGTCGATACCGCCAGCGTTGCGGCGATTTTTGTCCGCGAAGGCCAGTTCGTCCGCCAAGGCGAGCCGCTATTGGATCTGGACAGTAGCGCCTTCGATGCCGAACGCGACAAGGCCAGAGCCAATGTCGTCGAAGCCCGCTTGCAACAGGCTAGAGCCCAAGCATTGATCGACGCTATCGACAGCGGCAAGCCGCCGATCTTGGTTCGGCCCGCGCAAGTATCCGAGACCAAATACCAAGCCGCGTTGGCGCATTTGGAGGGCCAGTACCGCGACTTCACCGCCAAGCGGCAACGCCTGGACGGCGACATCGCCCGCTACGCCTCGGCGCTGCCGCTGGTCGCGCAACAAGCCCGCGACTTCCAGGCCCTGGCCGAGGCCCACGATGTCGCCCCGCACGCCTATCTGGAAAAGGAACAGGCCCGCATCGAACTGCAAGGCCAACTCGACAGCGCCAAAAACCAACGCGCGGCGCTGATCGCCGAAACCCGCAAACTGGCCTTCGACGAACACACCCAAGCCGGCAAACTGGCCAGCGACGCCGAACAGGACGCCGCGCGCGCCGACGCCCATGGCCGTTTGCTCAAACTGAGCGCGCCGGTGTCCGGCACCGTACTGCAACTCGCGGCCCACACCGTCGGCGGCGTGGTCGCGGCGGCCCAACCCTTGTTGCAGATCGTGCCGCAAGACAGCACGGTCGAAGTGGAAGCCAGCCTGGAAAACAAGGACATCGGCTTCGTCCAGGAAGGCCAGAGCGCCGAAGTCAAGATCGACGCCTTCCCCTATACCAAATACGGCACCATCACCGGCCGGGTGGCCCACGTCTCGCGCGATGCGATTCAAGACGAGAAAAAAGGCTTGATCTACAGCGTGCGCATTGCCCTCGACCAGGCGACGCTGGCGGTCGACGGCCACGATGCGGTGCTGTCGCCCGGCTTGTCGATCCAGGCCGACATCAAAACCGGCCGGCGCCGGGTCATCGAATACGTACTGACGCCGCTGTTGCAGCACGGCCGGGAAAGCTTGCGTGAGCGTTAAGTCCGGGACGGTGCGAACCGCGTGCCACCCCCGCCGTTCGAACAAAGTCATCACGCTGGGTTTGGCGCTGAGTCTGCTACCGGTGCCGGCGCTGAGTTTTGATTGGGCCGCCGTACCGAATATCCCCGATGTGCTCGACGATCCGCTCGATACCCGACCGCCGGTGCTGGAGCAAGGCGCGGTATTGCCGGGCGACCGGCGCGGCATCGTTTGTCCGGCCGAAAAGGATTTTGCCGCGCCGTTGCTGCTGGACGAGGCGGTGGATCTAGCCTTGTGCCACCATCCGCAAGCCCAAGCCGCCTGGGCCGAGCTCAAGATCCAGGCCGCCAATCTCGGCGTGGCCAAGGCCGGCTATTGGCCGACCGTGAACGCGGCGGTCAACCATCTGAACAGCTATTACCAATATCCGGACTCGCCCCTCCCTTCGAGCGAAACCGACGGCTTTACCTTATACGGCAATCTGAGTTGGCGCTTGTTCGACTTCGGCGGCCGCGCCGCCAATCTGGCTGCCGCCAACTGGCTGTTGACCCAGGCCTTGGCCAACCAGGACGCGGTGTTTCAACGCCTGCTGGACGGCGTGATTCAAGCCTATTTCGACGCCCAAACCGCCAATGCCCAACGGCAGGCCAAGACCGACAGCGAAGCGTTGGCCGGCCAAACCCTGGCCAGCGCCCGCCGCCGCGAATCCAGCGGGGCCAGCAGCCGCAGCGATACTTTGCAAGCCGAAACCGCCCTGGCCAAGGCGGCATTGGGACGCAGCCGGGCCGACGGCGATTACCGCAAAGCCTTGGCGGTACTGCGCCAGGCCATGGGGATCGCCCCGGAAACGGTATTGACCCTGCCGGAGAATGCCGAGCCTGAGCAAACCGGCGAAACGCTGGCCCAAGACGGCCGCGACCTGCAAATCTGGCTGGCCGAGGCCAAACGCCGGCATCCGGCCATCGTCGCGGCCCAAGCCCAATGGGAAGCCGCCAAGCAGCGCATCGTTCAAGCCCGTTCCGAAGGCCTGCCGACGCTGGACTTCAGCCTGAACGCCTACCAAAACGGCTACCCCAATCAAGCCCTGTCGCAAAGCCAAACCCGGGTGGAAACCATCGGCATCAACCTGACCATCCCGCTGTTCGAAGGCTTTGCCCGCACCTACAAAATCCGCGGCGCGCAAGCCCAAGCCGAACAACGCGCGGCCGAACTGGCCGACACCGAGCGACAAACCCTGCTGGACGTGGTCAAGGCCCACGCCGAGGCCGAAGCGGCACTGCGTAATCTGAGCTATTCGGCAACTTGGCTGGACAGCGCGCAAACTGCCGTCGCCAGCTCGCAGCGGCGTTACGACAAAGGCGCCGCCGACATCCTGGAACTGCTGAATACCCAGACCGCGCTGGCCGACGCCCGCCAGGAGCGCCTGCGCACCCTGGCCGACTGGCGAGCGGCTCGCTTGCGCTTATTCACCAGCACCGGCGTGCTGGGCCGGGACATCATCGAGCAAGCCGAAGGGCGAGTCGGAAACGGCAAACAGCCTATCAGCACTCCAGAACGATGAACTCAATAGGCCGGCGTTCGCAGATGCAACTGCCACACGACAAAACGACAAAAGGCACAACTCAAAAACGGTCGGCGCTTGCTGTTTGAGTATCCTCGGTTAACGCTCAGCTCATCACGATTGCCGCGACCACCGATCGCCCCACCGTGCTGGACTTACTCGCGCAAGACGACGCGTCGAATACCCCCAACCCGTTGCAGCGCATTCAATTCGTCCATGGCACCGTGTGGGGGCTAGCGGTGTGAACGGAGCCGAAATGCGCAAGGCGTCACACATAAAACCCAGGCGGATAGTACAAAAGGGTGATGGTAATCAGTTAGTCTGTTAGCGACAATCGACCAACGTTGCCCATTCAAGGCGACCGTTACCTGAACCAGGGCCGCGCCAAACACATTAGTTTATTCGAAGCGATGGCAGTAGCTACAAAACGCTGCGGAGTGGGTGAAAAACCGAACGATCGTCTACGTTACATCGGCGCTCGGAAACGAGCGGCATAAGGTTAGTTAAAGAATCGGATCGAAAGTAATTATTGTCGGCCTGTGCAAGAAAAAAAGGCCGTACAGTAACTTCTCTTAGATAGAAATCGTTTTAATTATGAGCAACAAATAATAGATAGGAAGGCGTGTGATTGATATGAATTTGAATAATAACCCGAGAGTAGAAACGCGGCGCAATGCCTGTTGGTTATTGTGCCTTACGGCTTTGACTTCCACGCAGGGTAAACTTAAGCGTCGCGAAAAATTATTTGTCATTACTTTTATATTTTTTATATTTGCAAGTTTTGATGCCGCCTCCAAAGACCAGACAGAGGCCATATTTGATTTTGGAAATAAATCAGAGCCTGTATTTCACTTTCAGCACAAATATAAAGATCAAATTGTATTTTCCTTAAAAATATACCAAGACGGGAAAGTGGTTTATCGTGGCTATTCTTATTCATCAAGCAATATAAAAAAGAAACCGACTATTGAAGAACATCACAGTCAAATCACATTGCGGCAAGTTAATGAGCTATCTAAATATTTTTTATCACTTCCTTTCAAAGAACTAAAAAAATACGAAGAAAAAAGAAGTTCTGTTCCAGTATTTGACATAATATTTTTTAAGAGCGCTTATGTCCATATCGAGATGGTAGACGCAATTTTTTTCAAGGCGATGACTAAAGAGTTAAAGAAAATCACAGATATACAAGATTGGGTTTGCCATTCAGAAAGTCAATCTAACTCCGCGCAAGCTTGTCTTGAAGATTTGCCAGACGACTTTCAGTACTAATTACGGATCAAGATCAAATTTTAAATATTCACAAGGAATATAACATGACTGCTACCTTTAACTACACCAAAGAACAAATAATTAATGCCTTAATGAGGACAAGTTGGAATAAAGATTTAAATGGATATGATGAATTAGGAAGCATGCTAAATATTAGTTACAGCTTTGAATTTTCTCAACAGCCGTATTGGGAAAGTTGGATTCTGAGTAAAGACGGAATAGTTCCCGGAACTTTTTCATCATTAACACTTGATCAACAATTAGCTTTTGTAGAAGCAACAGTTAAATGGGAAAATGTTGCCAATATTCAACTAAATGTTGCTGCTCCTGGGTATGGGGATATAGGAGTTGTTTTGGCGAATATAAATTCATTCGATCCTAAATCTGTAATAGAAGGGGATACAATACCGCCTGGGATTCGTGGAGCAAATTCGTCTGGAGATATTGTTTTCAATAAATTGTCTACAGCACATAATAATAACTTGGTGTATGGCGAGACAATGTATGGCACAACAGCATTCAATACCTTTGTACATGAACTAGGGCATGCGTTAGGGCTCAATCATCCTGTAGACGTAATAAATTCGCTTCCTTCCGACCCGAGCCAACGCTACACAGTAATGTCTTACAAGCCAGTCAAAGGTATACCCGGGTATAGCGACGGATGGTGGGCTTCCACCCCGATGCTCTACGACATCCTCGCCATTCAAACCTTATACGGCGCAAACCCCAACACCAACGTCGAAGACGGCAATATCTACCGCTTCAAAACCGGTGCTGACGCCATTCAGGCTGTTTGGGATGCAGGCGGCACCGGCGACGAGATCGATGCCAGCAATCAAAGTCAAGGTGTTACCATTGATTTGCGCCCCGGAAATTTCAGCTTTGTAGGCGGCAGCGAAGGGAGCAGCACATCGCAAATATCCATCGCCTATCAAATTACTGGCTACGAAAACAACTGGATCGAAAACGCTACCGGTACATCGAAAGCGGATCATATCATCGGCAATAACGCGACCAACTGGTTGCGTGGCGGTGCCGGCGACGATACCCTCGAAGGGGGTAAAGGCGACGACATATTAGAAGGTGGTACGGGAAAGGATACCTATATCTGGAACACTGGCGATGGCACCGACACTATTATCGATCCCGATAAAAACGGCAGCATTATCGTCAAAGTTAATACCCAAAAATTGACGGCCGCTGGCGCCTTCGTCGAAACCACACCGGGCAGCGGTGTTTGGAAAAAAACGATGACCGACGGCAGTGTACTAACGCTGACTCACCATTCGCCTTGGCGGTTAGTCACCGAAGATGGTTCGGAAATCATCTTGGGCGACGACTGGCAGGACGGTGATTTCGATATTCACCTGCAAGGCGCCGGAGCGGATGTGTCGGCTAGTACCATTCCCCACGGCGACCTCAAACCCCTAGACCAAGACCCCAACACCGCCGGCATCCAGACTGGCACCGACACGCTAGGTAATGTTATCGTCGGCGAAGAAGCCGATCCCGGCCGGCAAGATACCCTCTACGACGACACCGGTAACGACCGTTTGGAAGGTTTCGGCGGCAGCGACGTCCTGCTGGCCAATCGCGGCGGCGACAATCTGCTCTACGCCGACCAACAACAAGATTTCCAGACCCTGTATACGCAAGGTCAAAATGCGGCCGGCACCGGCTTGCGCGGCGACCTGCTGGCCAGCGGCACGGGCAGTGACCAGCTGTTTGGCGGCAACGGCCAGGACGTCCTGGCGGGTGGTGATGGTACCGACGTGCTAGTGGGCGGCGGCGATGACGACTTGCTCTACGGTGACGGCGGCATTGTCAGCGCCAGCGGCGCCTGGTCCGTGACCAGCATCGCCGACATCGACGCAGACGGCGTCACCCATCACCGCAAGCAACTCAACGGGGCCGTCGTTCAGGCGGCGGCGCTGGGCGGTAACGATATTTTGTACGGCGGCAACGGCAACGATCTATTGGATGGCGGCCAGGGCAACGACGTATTGGACGGTGGCGCCGGCCGCGACATCCTGCAAGGCGGCATAGGCAACGACGTACTCTATGCCGATGCCCAAAACGCCGAAGCGGGGTTGGGCCAGGTCCCCGCTGATCGCTTGGGCGACTTTCTCAGCGGTGGCGAGGGCGACGATATGTTGATCGGCGGCGGCCGCTCCGACGCTTTGATGGGCGGCGAAGGCAGCGACTGGCTGGAAGGCGGCGCCGGTAACGACATCATCTTCGCCGATGCCGACTACACCACTCAAGCCAACGACTGGACCTTCGCCGGAACCGACCAGACCTACCCCTTCGCCGACTCGACCCGGCCCAATCTCAACGGTGTCGGCCTCAGCCCGGTGAACGGCTCGCTCGATACCGGCCAAGGCGGTGATGACATGGTCTACGGCGGCGACGGCGGCGATTGGGTCATGGGCGGTCGTGGCGACGACGTGATATACGGGGAAACCGGCATGGACGCCCTCGACGGCGGCGCCGGTAACGATACGGTCTACGGCGGTGCCGACGACGATGCGCTGGAAGGCGACTTGAATGCCGACATCGCGCAACACGGCAACGACTTCCTGGACTTGGGCGCCGGCCAAACCCAGCAATTTGCCCGGGGCGGCGGCGGTAGTGACACCATCATTGGCGGCGATACCGCCGATACGATCGAGGGCGACATGATGATCATTGGCCGTGCGGCGGATTATCATGGGGACGACTATATTGACGCGAAAGGCGGCAACGATACGATTTGGGGTGAAGGCGGCTCGGATACCATATTGGGTGGGGCGGGCGATGACAACTTGGAAGGCGATGCCGCCGGTATTGATGCGCAATACCAAGGCGATGATTTGTTGTTCGGTGGTGAAGGCAACGACAACTTGTTTGGGGACGGCGGTAACGACAGCCTAGACGGTGGGAGTGGTGTCGATTATCTGGCGGGTGGTGCCGGTGACGATACTTATCAGAACGTAACGGGTGAAGACACTATTAACGACGTTGAAGGCCATAACACTATCCAACTCGCATCCGCTAATTCAGTGACAGAACTGAATGTCGGTCATTTTGGCGAACAAAATCAATATTTAAGCCTGGACGTAACTACGAATACCGGCGAAACAGTCAAAATCCAAAACGCCTTTTTCGGCACGGATGCCTTGCTGGAATTTGCCAATGGCGATCAAGTCGATCTGGAAACTTTGGTCGGCACGTCATTAACGACTGCCCTCAATCTGCACTTGAGTAATAGCGGGGGCAAACTTTATGGTGGTGCCGGCTGGGATACGCTCAATGGGGGTGACGGCGTTGATACGTTAGCTGGTGCTCTCGGTAACGACTGGTTATACGGCGGCGCGGGTAATGATCGTTTGCTGGGGGGACTGGGTAACGATGAATTATCCGGCGACGATGGCAACGACGACCTGACGGGACAACAGGGTGCCGATGGGCTCTATGGAGGAGCCGGTGACGATATCTATCACTATGCACTGGGAGACGGCTACGACACCATCTTCGAAACGAGTGGCGAAAACGACATTCTCCGCTTCGATGCCGGTATCGCGCCTGACCGAGTTGTTGTAAGGCATAATTTTGATATTAACGGCCACAATAATCTGAAGTTGGAGTTTCTGGACCCATTGGGCAATTACACCTCCGACAGCATTACCATTCAGGATTTCTTTCTCAATCGCGATCAGCGCATTGATCGCTTCGAATTTGCGGATGGTACCGTATGGACCTATCAAGACATCAAGCTGTTGTTAAACGACGTAACCGACATTAACAACGAGTTGCTGCTGGGCAGTAGCGCTAACGATAAGTTAGATGGGGCAGCGGGTAACGATATCGTTGACGGTGTAGTGGGCAACGATTGGCTGCTGGGCAGTACCGGCACCGACACTCTTTACGGCGGGATCGGTGACGATAACCTGGAAGGGGGAAGTGGCGACGACGTGTTGTACGGCGATAGCAGTTATACCTCGACGACCGGCGAGGGTAACGATGCTCTCTATGGTGGCAGTGGTAATGATCGTCTCTACGGGGAGCAGGGTAACGATACCTATCTGTATAATGCCGGTGATGGCTTAGATGTTATTTATGACCAGTCTGGCTCCGTGGGGAGCAGTATCGATATGCTGCGTTTTGGTGCCGGTATCTTACCGAATCAATTGAGCTTATGGCGTAGCGATCTTAACTTGATCGTCAAAGTCAACGGCAATGCCGACCAGATATTGATTGCCAATTATTTTGCCGACACCGATTGTCAAATCGAACGGTTCGAATTCGACAATGGGGTGGTTTGGACGGCGACGGATATCAATACCAACGTACAAACAGCCATTGCCAACAACCAAGCCGGCACAACCAGCAATGACAATTTCCAAATTGATCATAGCGGCGATGTCGTTATCGAAGCCGCCAATGCAGGTATCGATACGGTAACGGTCTCGCTGTTGGGCAGCTATACCTTACCAAATAATGTCGAAAATTTAGTGGCTACGGGTTCTTTATCGGGTACGCTGACTGGTAACGGGCTTGACAACATCTTAACCGGCAATGCCGGGGACAATAACTTTTACGGCTCAGTAGGCAACGACACCGCGATTGGCGGCAGTGGTAACGATTGGTACTGGAGTGATGTTGAAACGGTCATAGAACAGGCCGATGAAGGCGTCGATACGGTCATCGTATCCGACAGCGCCACGCTGTCAGACAACGTCGAAATCCTGATTGTCGGCAGCGCCTCAAGACCGGCAGGCTTCACATTGTCCGGCAATGCGCTTAATAACACGCTGATGGGGTATTCCGGCTATTCCTACGCCAATAATGTTTGGGACGTTTACGACGGTGGGCTCGGTGCCGACATCATGATTGCCCGCAGCAATGCCAATGCCATCTTTTACGTCGACAATCCGGGTGATGTGGTGTCGGCACGGGGAGATAACGATGAAGTCAGAAGTTATATCGATTATACGATCGGTAACGATATTGAAAAGCTGACCTTGCTGGATTCCGCCGTATACGGTCACGGCAACAGTATGAATAATACCCTGAACGGCAGTAATTCCGTCACCGCCAACATACTGACCGGCGGTAGTGGCGATGACTACTATTTGCTGGGCGCGGGAGATCTGGCTATTGAGGCGGTGAACGAAGGTTACGATACAGTCGAGATTGCGTCAGCGGTAGCGGCCAACTACCAATTGGGGGCAAACATCGAAAAAGCCATTATAAGTGGCAACGGCAGCGGCACTATCACCGGGACCGCCGCAAATGACGAACTGCAATCGACATCATCCGGTTCGGTTACGTTATATGGCGGATTGGGGAACGACACCATCAGTTCTTCCAGTGCAAACACCACTTCGATCGGCGGATTGGGCGACGATCTCTACCTTTATGCATCAGGCACCGTCATAGAAAATGCAAACGAAGGTTACGACCGCATCCTGTTCGCTGGTTACGGTTGGCAAATTGTTCCCGATAACATCGAAGAGGCGGGGAGTCAGAATACCGCCAGGAATCAACATATTCGCGGAAATGGCTTGGATAACGTCATCGTCGGCGATAGCGGCGATAACTGGCTGGACGGCGACCTTGGTGCCGATACCTTACGTGGGGGCGATGGCTCGGACAGATACTATGTCGACCAATCCGGCGATATGGTCATAGAAAACGCCGGAGCAGGCAATGACACGGTCTACGCGACTGTCAGCTACGCGTTGAGCGACAATGTCGAAGCTTTGGTATTGCAAGGTGGCGCAGTTACGGCGTTCGGCAATTCGGCGGCCAATCAACTTTTCGGCACCGACCTCGACAATACCCTGATCGGATTGGGTGGTAACGATATTTTAGCTGGCTACGCAGGCAATGACCTCTTGCAGGGCGGTGATGGTAGCGATATTTATCAATTCGGGCCAGGAGATGGCCTGGATATCATAGAAGATATCGATAATGGTTCCGGTGGTATAGATCAGTTGCAGTTACTTGGTATTCGGCCACAGGATATTTTTGTTACACAAGATGCGGGACATATTTATTTATCGTTGGACCCGCAAAACCAGGTTACAGTGGCCTGGAATCCTGCACAGGCTATTGGCATAGAACAAGTTGTCTTCGGAGACGGCACTGTTTGGAGTGTAGCGGATATAGTATTTGCTGCAACCCACCACTACCCGATTTTGCAAAACCCCATGGTTCCTCAATATGCAATTGAGGGGCAGCTGTTCAGCTATACCCTACCGGCGAACACCTTTATCGACCCGGATCCATCGGAAACATTGAGCTATACGGCGACGTTTCCTAACGGCAGCGCACTGCCGGGATGGTTAGTCTTTGACGCGGCGACCCAAACATTTTCTGGCACACCACCAACCGCAACAGCCGGTTTGTTACCCATTGAGATTACCGCCACGGATACCGCTGGCTTGTCTCGCACGGGTAGCCTGGACCTGATGATCTATCGTCCCATCAACGGTACAACGGGCAATGACAATTTAGTTGGAACAACCGCGAACGAGGCTGTTTTTGGGCTCGCCGGCAATGATACCTTGGATGGAGGATCCGCCGACCAAGATTTGCTGGTTGGAGGTGCCGGAAATGACACTTACATTATCGGCGATATGCTGGACCAGATTGTTGAGCAAGCGGGTGAAGGGACTGACTTGATCAAAACTAGTCTTACTTTTGATTTGAGCCAATATGCAAACATCGAAAATTTGACATTGACGGGTACGGCAACGATTAACGCCACCGGTAATGCTCTCGACAACGTCCTGACCGGGAACAACGCGGTCAACGTGCTGACCGGCGGTGCCGGCAACGATACCTATGCTGTGGGCACCGGCGATACGGTCGTCGAAAACGCCAACGAAGGCATCGATACCGTGCAAAGCGGCATCACCTGGACCTTGGGTACCAATGTTGAAAACCTGACTTTAACTGGCACGACCGCCATCAACGGCACCGGTAATGCCCTGGACAACGTCCTGACCGGCAACAGTGCGGTCAACACATTGACCGGCGGATTAGGCAACGATACTTATGTCGTGGGTACCGGGGATATCGTTGTGGAAAATAGCGGCGAAGGGATCGACACCGTTCAAAGTAGTATTACTTGGTCTTTGCTCACCAACTTTGAAAACCTGATCTTGACCGGCACAACAGCCATCAACGGTACCGGCAACGCCCTGAACAACGTCCTGACCGGCAACAGTGCCGTCAATACCTTGACCGGCGGTGCCGGCAACGATATGTTGGACGGTGGAGCGGGTGCCGACAGTTTGGTCGGCGGAGCGGGGGATGATACTTACTATGTCGACAATGCCTCGGATACGGTCACCGAAAATGCCAACGAGGGGACCGATACTGTGAATTCCAGCGTGGCTTTCACCTTGGGCAATAATATCGAGCACTTGGTGTTGACCGGTACCGCGGCGATCAACGGCACCGGCAATACCCTGAGCAACACACTGACCGGTAACAGTGCGGCCAATACCTTATCCGGCGGCACCGGTGCCGATACGATGATTGGCGGGGCCGGCAACGACATTTACGTGGTGGACAACGCTGGCGATGTCGTATCCGAATCGGTTGGTGAAGGTAGCGATTTGGTACAAAGTGCTGTGACTTACGCCCTTTCCGCCAACGTTGAAAACCTGACTTTGACCGGCACGACCGCGATCAACGGCACCGGCAACGCTCTGGACAACGTCCTGACCGGCAACAGTGCAGCCAACGTGCTGACCGGCGGTATCGGCAACGATACCTATGTGGTCGGTACTGGCGATACGGTCGCCGAAAACGCCAACGAAGGTATCGACACCGTGCAAAGCGGCATTACCTGGACCTTAGCTGCCAACCTTGAGAATCTGACCTTGACCGGCACAACGGCTATCAACGGCACCGGCAACACGCTGGACAACATCCTGACCGGCAATAGCGCAGCTAACACTTTGACCGGCGCTGCCGGCAACGATACGTTGGACGGTGGTGCCGGTAATGACGCGTTAGTGGGAGGCGCAGGAAACGATATCTATGTCGTTGACAGTACATCCGACGTCGTGACAGAGAATGCCAACGAAGGAACAGACACGGTGCGCAGTACTGTCTCGTTAACTCTGGCCAATAACGTCGAGAATTTGGTGTTGACAGGTACCGCGGCGATCAACGGCACCGGCAATACCCTGAACAACACACTGACCGGTAACAGTGCGGCCAATACCTTATCCGGCGGCACCGGTGCCGATACGATGATTGGCGGGGCCGGCAACGACATTTACGTGGTGGACAATGCCGG
Source organism: Methylomonas sp. Uni0011 (assembly GCF_056850255.1). Taxonomy (NCBI): domain Bacteria; kingdom Pseudomonadati; phylum Pseudomonadota; class Gammaproteobacteria; order Methylococcales; family Methylococcaceae; genus Methylomonas; species Methylomonas sp. Uni0011. Next base: position 9,786 of record NZ_JBVVNO010000030.1, on the reverse strand, counting down.
CGATGTTGTATCCGAATCTATCGGTGAAGGTAGCGATTTGGTACAAAGTGCTGTGGCTTACGCCCTTTCCGCCAACGTTGAAAATCTGACCTTGACCGGCACGACTGCAATCAATGCTACCGGCAACGCTCTGGACAACCTCCTGACCGGCAACAGTGCAGCCAACGTGCTGACCGGCGGTATCGGCAACGATACCTATGTGGTCGGTACTGGCGATACGGTCGTGGAAAACGCCAACGAAGGCATCGATACTGTGCGAAGCGGCATCACCTGGACCTTGGCTGCCAACGTTGAGAACCTGACCTTGACCGGTACGACCGCGATTAATGGCACTGGCAACACGCTGGACAACGCCCTGACCGGCAACAGCGCCGCTAACACACTGACCGGCGCTGCCGGCAACGATACGTTGGACGGTGGAGCGGGTGCCGACAATTTGGTTGGTGGCACGGGCGATGATACCTACTATGTAGACAATGCCTCGGATACGATCACCGAGAATGCCAACGAGGGAACCGATACCTTAAATTCCAGCGTGACTTACGCCTTGGGCAATAACGTCGAGAACCTCGTGTTGACCAGTACGACCGCCATCAACGCTACCGGCAACGCCCTGAACAACGTCCTGACCGGCAACAGTGCCGTCAATATCTTGACCGGCGGTGCCGGCAACGATACGTTGGACGGTGGAGCGGGTGCCGACAGTTTGGTCGGCGGAGCGGGGGATGATACTTACTATGTCGACAATGCCTCGGATACGGTCACCGAAAATGCCAACGAGGGGACCGATACTGTGAATTCCAGCGTGGCTTTCACCTTGGGCAATAATATCGAGCACTTGGTGTTGACCGGTACCGCGGCGATCAACGGCACCGGCAATACCCTGAGCAACACACTGACCGGTAACAGTGCGGCCAATACCTTATCCGGCGGCACCGGTGCCGATACGATGATTGGCGGGGCCGGCAACGACATTTACGTGGTGGACAACGCTGGCGATGTCGTATCCGAATCGGTTGGTGAAGGTAGCGATTTGGTACAAAGTGCTGTGACTTACGCCCTTTCCGCCAACGTTGAAAACCTGACTTTGACCGGCACGACTGCGATCAACGGCACCGGCAACGCTCTGGACAACGTCCTGACCGGCAACAGTGCAGCCAACGTGCTGACCGGCGGTATCGGCAACGATACCTATGTGGTCGGTACTGGCGATACGGTCGTCGAAAACGCCAACGAAGGTATCGACACCGTGCAAAGCGGCATCACCTGGACCCTGGGCGCCAACTTGGAGAACCTTACGCTGACCGGCACGACCGCCATCAACGGCACCGGCAACACGCTGGACAACGTCCTGACCGGCAACAGTGCGGCCAACGTGCTGGCTGGTGGAGCCGGCAACGATACCTATGTCGTGGGTACTGGCGACACGGTCGTGGAAATTGCCAACGAAGGCATCGACAATGTGCAAAGTAGTGTCACCTGGGTTTTAGAAGCCAACGTCGAGAATCTGACGCTGACCGGTACAGCCACCATCAACGGCACTGGGAATGAAGAAGACAACTTCATAATAGGCAACAGCGCGACCAACGTGCTGGTTGGAGGCATCGGATACGATACCCTCGATGGTGGTGCCGGTGCAGATAACTTGTCCGGCGGTGTCGATGACGATTTTTACTACGTTGATAACACCGGGGATATGGTGATCGAGAACGCGGACGAAGGATGGGATACGGTTGAATCCAGCATTAGCAGTTATGGCTTGGCCGCCAATGTTGAGAACTTGCAGTTGTCTTATGGCGCGGGCGCTATCAACGGTGCCGGTAACGATGGAGATAACCAGCTTTACGGAAATCAGAGCGCCAATCTTCTTTCTGGAGGTCTAGGCGACGATACGCTGGATGGTGGAATGGGTGCTGATACTCTGATGGGCGGTGTTGGAGACGACTATTACTATGTCGATAACTTAGGGGATATTGTTGTTGAAAGCATGGGCGAAGGTGATTGGGATACTGTAGAAACCAGCATAAATAACTATAGCTTGGCGGCCAATGTAGAGGGCTTGAATTTGGCTTATGGTGCGGGAGCAATCAATGGTGTCGGCAATGCTGGCAATAACAGCCTGCATGGTAACGAAAGCGCTAATATATTGAGTGGCGGTTTCGGTAATGACGGGTTTAGCGGTGGTGGCGGCACGGATACCTTAATTGGCGGTGAAGGTAACGATGTGTATTGGTTATCAGACACTGACATTAACGTCGATACTTTAGTGGAGAGAGCCGGAGAAGGTGTGGATACTGTTTACTTTTCACAAATATCGTCCGGTAAGACGTATGAGCTTGCCCCAAATATTGAAAACGCTATCGTTTGGGGATCTTCTGGATTCCATTTGATTGGAAATAACTCAGATAATCAACTGTTAGGTGATTCTTCGAACAGCGACAATGCGTTTAGCGGCGGCGCAGGAAATGATTATCTGAGTACGGGCAGCGGCGACGATCAGCTGGATGGTGGAGAAGGAACGGATACCTTGGTTGGTGGTAATGGCAACGACACTTACCAGCTGGGCCGAGGTTACGGTGCCGACACCGTGGTCGAGAACGATGCGATGGCGGGCAATACCGATGTGGCCCTGTTCGTCAGCGGCGTGAGCGCCGACCAGTTGTGGTTCGTACACACCGGCAACAACCTGGAAGTCAGCATCATCGGTACCTCGGATAAATTGGTTGTGCAAGACTGGTACAGCGGCAGCGCCAACCATGTCGAGCAGTTCAAGACCACCGACGGTAACTTGACCTTGCTGGACAGCCAAGTCGAGAGTTTAGTGTCGGCGATGGCGGCCTTCGCGCCGCCGGCGTCGGGCCAGACCACCTTGCCGACTAATTACCAGGCTACGCTGGCACCAGTGATCGCGGCCAATTGGCATTGATCGTCCTCTAAAGCCAGTTCCCGAGGCACTTGGCCTCGGGGATTCCAGGTTCGTTCATGGGTGCCCGCCCCGTGGAGGCTGTCCAGTCTTACACTCGGTGATCGCGCTTGGTGCCGCTCGCCGTTGCCCCGCGGTCTACCCAAAATGATCGCTTTAGAATATCAACATTCCTGTGCCTTACACTGTAAACGCCGCAAACGGCTTGGTTTAGCGCTATAACATCCGATGAAATTCCTATTCGTCCATCAAAACTTCCCTGGACAGTATCGCCATTTGGCTGCTTATCTGGCTGCGAATCCTCAGCATCAAGTCGTGTTTATCACTCAACGCTCGGATGGCGAACTGCCGGGTGTGCGAAAAATTGTCTACCGTCCGCACCGGGGTGGATCGAACACCGTTCACCCGTATTTACGGGAAACCGAAACGGCTGTGATCAACGCCCAAAGCGTCGCTCGCATTGCTCTGGACTTAAAACGGACCGGTTTCGTGCCGGATGTGATGTTAGGGCATAATGGCTGGGGCGAGATCTGGTATTTGAAGGAGGTCTTTCCGCATTCGCCACTGCTGGGCTACTTTGAGTTCTTTTACCGCCTTAGCGGGGCCGACGTCGGTTTCGACCCCAGCGATCCAGTTGCATTCGACGACGGGCCACGTATACGCACCAAGAACCTGGGTAATTACCTCGCCTTGGATGCGGTCGATGCCGGGCTCTGTCCAACCCAGTGGCAAAAGTCGGGCTATCCAAGCGGCTACCAAGACAAATTGCACGTGATCCACGACGGTATCGACACGGGCATCGTACGCCCGGACCCGGAAGTCTCGCTGACTATGACGCAAGCCGGATTGACGCTGACCCGGGCCGACGAGGTCGTGACTTACGTGGCCCGCAATCTGGAACCCTACCGCGGCTTTCCCTGCTTTATGCGCAGCTTGCCAGCCATCCTGACGGCTCGGCCTCAGGCGCGGATTTTGATCGTCGGTGGCGACGAGGTCAGCTACGGCAAGCGCCTGCCACCGGGACGGACCTATCGTCAACAATTACAGGCAGAGCTCGGCGACACATTAGACTGGCAGCGGGTGCACTTTTTAGGCAAAGTGCCGTATTCAACCTTTGTAGCTCTATTGCAATTGTCTAGGGTGCACGTCTACCTAACGTATCCCTTCGTGTTGTCCTGGTCCATGTTGGAGGCGATGGCCGCCGGCTGTTTGCTGGTGGCTTCGCAGACTGCGCCAGTGCAAGAAGTGGTGCGCGATGGCGATAACGGTTGGCTAGTGGATTTCTTCTCACCCACCGAGATTGCCGAGCGGGTCATCGAAGGTCTAAAGGCGGGGCCGCAGGGTTATTTAGCAATACGCCACAACGCTCGACAAACCGTCATTGATCGTTACGATCTCAACGCAGTTTGTTTGCCGGCACAGCTTGAACTATTGGCTGGTTTAGCCAGACGGGGTGAGCGATCTATTTGAAAGCAACGCTGGTATTGGGGGATACCCTTGACCGGTTCCGAAAATCCCCCGAGGCAAAACACCTCGGGGACAGGCTCACGATACCCTGTACTAGTGCCAATTGGCCGCAATCACCGGCGCCAGTGCCGTCTGGTAATTGGTCGGCAAGGTGGTCTGTCCAGCGGCCGGCGGGGCAAATGCGGCCATCGCGGAGACCAGGTTTTCCACTTGACTGTCCAGCAAGGTCAACGCACCGTCAGTAGTTTTGAACTGCTCGACGTGGTTGGCTGTGCCGCTATACCAGTCTTTCAACACCAATTTATCGGCGGTTCCAATAATACTCGCTTCCAGGTTATTCCCAACGTGCCGAAACCAAAGCTGGTCGGCTGTAATACCGGTTAGGAATTGGGCGATATCGGTATTACCCGTTGTTGCATCATTCTCTACTACCGTATCTGAAGCATAACCACGCCCCAAAATATACGTGTCATTGCCGGTGCCGCCGGTCAGCGTATCCGAGCCTGCACCGCCATCCAAGGTATCGTTACCGGCTGCGCCGGACAGGCTATTGACCGCGCTGTTACCCTTGAGCACATTGTTTAAGGCGTTTCCCGTACCATTGATAGCGGTTGATCCGGTCAAGGTCAGATTTTCCAGTTCGCTACCCAAAGTCCATGAGATAGAGGACTCGACAGTATCGATGCCACTATTGGCGTTTTCCACTATCACATCGCTACTGTTGTCGACCACGTAGGTGTCGTTGCCCAGGCCACCGGCTAACCGATCAATACCCAACCCCCCATCTAAGCGGTTGTCTGCGGAATTGCCCAGTAAGGTATTATCCAGCGCGTTGCCGGTGGCGTTGATGGTGGCCGAACCGGTTAAGGTTAGATTTTCAACATTGACTGCTTGATTCAGATCGTAACTGATACTGCTCTGCACAAGATCGATGCCGGCATTGGTCGCTTCGATCACGCTGTCGCCGGTTTCGCCGACGATATAGAGGTCGTTGCCTAAACCACCGGCCATTGTATCCGCGCCGCTTCCGCCGTCCAACCGATCATTCCCGTCCAAATTAAAGCGCAACGCACCGTTCCACGGCATTACCCCTTGACCTGCAATCAGATTTTTACCGTCTAGAGCCGCCGTACCGGCACCGATATCGTAATAAACGCCATCCGCTGAGTTTGCAATGCTCTGACCATTGATTTTAATGGTATTGACATACAAATTGCGGTCTTGAGCGGGAGAAGCGATTGCCGCATCGTTGCTAAAGGCAATATCGATGCGATGTGCGCCGATGCCCAGTAAACCCGGGTCAACCGTGTAATCTTGGTAAGCAACGGTATTAGTGACACTGAAGGTGGTTTTTAACACACCGTCGATATACACGTCCATCTGGGCACCCACACCATCGTTCAGCAAGCTAGCCTTGGCGTTGATCACTAATTGATTTACGAGTGTAGCCAGCGTTGTATCCGTGACATCGGCGCCATACAAAATATCGTTGCCACTGCCGCCATAGAGGGTGTCGTCACCCGCTTGCCCTTTCAATATGTCATTACCGGCGTCGCCGTTCAAGGTGTTATTGATGGAATTTCCCGACAAAAGGTTATCGAGTAGATTCCCGGTAGCGCTTGTCGCCGCGGTGCCAATAAGCGTGAGATTCTCCAGGTTGACTTTAGTTGCCAGGCTATAGCTGATTTCGGAAAAGACGCTATCGTTGCCTTCACCGGCATTTTCTATAATGACGTCCCCGACATTGTCCACCATGTAAATGTCGTTCCCTTGACCGCCCGTTAGAGTATCGGCACCTATGCCACCCAAAAGATAATCGTTTCCAGACGTAGCGGACAACACGTCGTTGGCATCCGATCCCGCGAAAACGTTGCCGATGACCGTACCGTCAAAAAAGGCGATCTGTTCGATCCGGTAACTGGCACTTAGAAACCAGTTCTTCACGGTGATCTGGTCGGTGGTGTTGGTAATGCTCAATAGCAAGTCATTGCCAACTCTGCTGACCGCCACGTCCCCGGCCGCAATCCCGCTGCCGAACTGCAAGCGATCCGTTGCCCCCCCTGTGTCAGTAATCTGATCCTGGCCGTCGCCCAAGTTGAAAAAGTAGGTTTCAGAATAGGTTGAGCCGGTAATCACGTCGTTGCCAGTGCCGCCAGTAATCTGGCTGGCACCGTTATAGCTGCCCGATACCACGATGGTATCGTTGCCGGCACCGCCGCGCAGAATGTCGGTATCCCAAATACTGCCGCCAGTCAGGGTGTCGTCGCCGTCGCCGCCATCGATGACGTCGTTTCCTCCATTACCGTTTAGGATATCGTTGCCGGCGCCACCGAATAAGGTGTCGCTGCCTTCCCCCCTTGCAGTGTGTCGAGGCCATCGCCACCGTCCAGGTAGTCGTTACCGGTGTTGCCGTTCAGAGTGTCGTTGCCGGCTTCGCCGTACAGGGTGTCGGCACCGTCGCCACCGGTCAAATTATCCGATCCAACAAACCCGTAAAGCGTATCGTCGCCTGCATCGCCATTAACGATGTCATCTCCCCTTTTTCCATACAGTAGATCGTTACCCACGCCTCCATTAAGCGTGTCATTGCCACTACTGCCAACGACCAAGTCGTTTCCATCATTGCCATACAGCAATTGATCAATGCCTTGACCGGTGACCAATTCGTTAGCGATACTGCCATTGCCGTCTGTGGTGATCCCTTGGTAGCCAAACTCGTTTAATAGACTTATAACCCCCGTATTGCTGGCGTCCGCCGCCGCCCAATCACCCAACAGACTCAGGCGACCCCAGCCGCTTTCGCCCAGGGATTTGCCCATGTAGCGATTCAATTCCAATAAGTCTGTGACTGCCGCCAGGGCATCGGTGGCATGCTTGGTATTCAACAACCCGTCCATACCCGTAAAATCCAGTTGGATGCCGGCGGTATCAACATGCAGTGTAATGGCATCCAAATAAGGCTTGAGCCTGGTTTGGATGACTAGGCTTTCGTACACAGACGCGTTAAGCGAATCGTAACTACGTTGCAGTAAATCCTGAGTGACGCTCCATAGGTTGATAGTCGCCGCCGTCGTACCGGCGGGTACGGTGTTGAAGGTGCGGCCGTTGAAGTGTTCCAGGATGGTTAGTTTGTCGGCCCAGGCATTGTAGACGGCGCTGCCGGTAGCGACGTTTTGGATGTTGACGGTCAGGCTGTGACCGGCGTAGGCGCCGGTGAAGGTGGCAGCCATGGTGCTGGTGTCGCTCCAGGCTTTCAAGATGGTGTCCAGCAAGGCTTGCTGTTCGGTACGGTCGGCGGCGGCGAAATCGGCCAGCAATTGCGCCAGTGCCGGCGACAGGGTGGCGGCTTCGCGCAGGTTTCTGACTTGGCCGGCGCCATGCATGTCGGGTAGCGCTTCGAAGCCGGTGGTATCCAGGTGATCGGTAAACTGGCTGTGGAAGGTATCCTGGATCAGGTTGATGTCGCCCAGGTTGCCGGTGACTTCGCCCAGAGCTCCGCTGCTGCCGTCGGTTTTGACGTAGCTGCCGATGTCGGCCAACTGGTTACCGTTGGCGAGGATTTGGCTGTGCTCGGTGCTGCCGACGTTGATGGCGGCGATGTTTTGGCTGCCCAGCGTGAATAGTTCGTCGGCCTGGCTGATACCGTCTTGGTTCAGGTCGCGCCACAGGCGCAGGTTGGCGAATTGGGCGTCGCCGGCATCGACTTTGCCGTCCAGGTTGGCGTCCAGGTCGCGCAAAGCATCGAAGCCGTCGGCGGCCAGGTGGCCGTTGCTTTTGATCATCGCGTCGCCGAACAGCTCGCGGCCACTGTCTATCGTGCCATTGGCGTTTTTGTCCAGCACCAGGAAGGCATCGTCGGACTTGACCCAACCGGTCGCGGTTTTGACGCCGTCGGCGTCGTGGTCGAAGTAGATCGGGTTGGCAGTGTTGACGCCGGCGGTTTCCAGGCCGTCGCCGTCCAGGTCGAAGACCAGCGGGTCGCAGCGAACGGGGGGAGTGGCGACGGTGGCGGCGGTGAATTGGGAGCCGGTCAGTTCGTTTATATGAGTTATCCATTCGTTGCCATTGCTAAGAGCGGCGATGGCATTAAAAGCATCCAATGCAACAGATGCACCGCCGCTTTTGTATGCTTGCCAAATTGATTCTCCATAATTCGATCCAAGAGCCCCCGCACCCAACACAAATACTCCAGCGATTAAAGGACTAGCAGGTTGGTGAAAAACTCTTTTTTGGCTTTGAATGACTCTATATTTAGTGGCGATGAAGCTATTTTCCTACTAAATGCTGATTCGATTGAGCAAAATTAGCGCCTCAAATATGGTTTTTCACCAACCTGCTAGACACTGTAATGCCAGCAATAGTAATTGTGGTTATACCTGCTAACAATGCATCGCTAAGAACTGCTGTAAATGTAGCCGCTAAAATAGAGCTCATTGCTTTTGTGGCTTGGAGGGCAGTACGCTCTGGGTCGCCACTTTGCATAGCAATTGTAACCGACATGGTGTCCGCAGCAACTGCAAAAAAAGTAACTTTACCCAGTATTATTCCTGAAGAGATACTAGGATTCTGCAGATAGGCATCAGATATTATATTTTGTATAAGCCCCAATGCACCACTAGTACCGTTAGTTACGATACTAATCGTTACACTCTCTTCTAAATTGGATTGTTGCGACATGATTATTCCTCTTTCCCTTTGTTCAAATATGATAAAAATCCGGCAATAACAGCTAAATCAACTACTACAGTTATGAAGGCAAAAATTGGAATTAAAATACCAAAAATACCCATGCCTAATCTGCTATGAAGCAAAACGGCATATTTAGAACCAGTGTCGTTTGGATCAAGTCCTTCAAAAAACAGATACCTTAGACAAAAACTAAGGAATATAGCAATTACAAACACACCTATATCTAAATTGTCTTCGTTTTTTTCTATGGGATATTTTGCCTTGAATGCTAACAATGAAAAAATCGGCGTAATTATCCATATAACAGCATAATAAAATTGCGCTATTTGCGATAACTCGTATTCCCCCTTAATTTTTCTTACCATCGGTATAACACCACCAACTATATCAACAATCTCTCTTGGAATTACGTATTTCATAACGTCGCCCGGAGATAGCAGCGATATTAATAAGCCTATTGCAAAAGGAACTAAAAGCCAAAAATGATTTGAAGTAAGACCCAATTCATTATTTGAATGGCTTGAATTGTTTTGATTTGCCTGATTCATTTGTTATCTCATATAGAAAGCAAGACTTAAGACCGTAAGGCAATGGTATGGACTCCTCCCACCTAGCGGCATCGATGTACCAGAGGGGTAAAATTGAGTTACCCAACAAACGGAGGAGGAGTCCGAGATGAATATTAAACGCATAGGCCTTGATTTAGC